>JBILYL010000150.1:0-6426 GCA_044377775.1 Bacteroidia bacterium | reverse complement strand
ATAATGTCCGTTCTCCGTCAGCTTACTATCTAATGCATGTTGATAGCGATTTCCACGAGCCGTGGTGTCTTCCAATTTGGAAAAATCGATTTTTTCAGGAGATGAGATTCCTTTATTAATTTTTACCGATAAATAAAAAATTGAAATTCCGATCAAAGAAACAATTAATACTCCCGAATATTTTACCCATTTTATTTTTGATCTGAAAATAGCATATCCGGATATAACGATAACAGCAAAAAAAAGTGCAGCAAGTCCGGTCATTGATTCTGTAAGGATCAAAAAGTAAATCAACCAAAAAGCAATACCTATCCATAATATTTTGGGAATCGGATCATGTGCCCGATAAAAGAAATAGCCGGATATAAAAACAGCAATACAAATAAGCAAGGCGAAACGGATGTGGGAAATAAATACAGACACGGTTCTAATGTCTACCAATTCGCGGTGAATGATCCCTGTTAAGATGAGCGTACTTATGAGTGTACCAATTAGTATCGCAGCGACAAAAAACCGGAGGATTGCATTGACCGCCTTTTCTGATAACACTTTTGATGTGGAGAAAATAAGCGGTAAAATAAGCAATGGAGCTTTTATTCGGATATCTTTAAAAGCGTAATCAAAATCAGAAGTATATAGTAAGCCTATGAAATGAACTAAAACAAGGGAACTAAGAATGAGTGCCGCTTTATTGTTTTTAAATGCAATCATCTTGGCTTTCAAGCCACCTTCCAATATCCAATTGCAAACCAAAATAATCTGAGAGAGACTCATTAAAAATTTTGATAGCGGCATTCCTATCACCAGCAGGATGAGTGCGAAAATATAAACGTATGTATGGTACTTTTCGGAGAGTAGAGATTTCCTCATAGTTAATTGCAACGCAAATGTTGCAAATTAATTGCATTAAAAACATAAAAAAGGATAAAAAAAAAGACACCCGTTTTAGCGGATGTCTTTTCAGCAAAATTATACTGTATTAGTTTTCTTTCCCTTTTTTAGGTTCTTTTGATTTATCAGGGCCCGAATGCGCCTTATCAATTACTCCGGGTGTAGTAAGTATCTTGGTATATTTCTCTATATCATTCAATAAAACAAAAGCTTCAGCGATCTCTTTGTCATCTTTTAAGGATGCTTCCAAGCGACCATCCTGAAAATAATAACGGGAGGCGATCTCTTCTTCTAAAAACTGCTTGATCTCCGGTTTATATTTCGCGAGATCATCCTTTTTATTGTGAGTGATCTTACTTTTCAGAGCTTCAATATCCGCTCCGATAAGGTCAATTGATTTATCCGCTTTCGCATCGTTTTGAAAATCTTCCAATGCCTTTTCAGTTTTTGTTGTATAATCATATTCTTTGTTGCTTAAAAACGTAACAAACGCATCGTATTCCGCATCAGATAATTTAAACTCTTTTGCCGGCAGTATAGTTGGATGGGCGATTCGGTAAGTGGTAGCGAAATCAAAGATCAGGTTTTTTGTAACCAGACTACCTAAAATACTGCTGAATTTTTGTGGCTCAACTGTCAGGTCCGGAGCAACTCCTCCTCCATCATAAACAATTCTTCCATTTTTTGTTTTAAAAGCAGTAGTCAACGAATCGGCTACTTTATCTACACTTCCATCTTCGTTGCGGTGGGAATAATCCAAGGCCTGAATACATCTTCCACTTGGTGTATAATATTTTGCAACAGTAACTTTCAGCTGCGCATTATAACTCAAAGGACGAGTTTGCTGCACCAACCCTTTTCCGTATGAACGTTGACCGATCACAACACCTCTGTCAAGATCCTGTAAAGAACCCGAAACAATTTCTGAAGCAGAAGCAGAACCTCTGTCAACCAAAACCACGATCGGCAGCGTTAGATCAACCGGAGAACTAGTTCCTTTATAGACTTTATCCCAATCTTTTACTTTACCGCGTGTACTTACGATCTCGGTTCCTTTTTCCTCAAACAGATTCACGATATCGATCGCTTCTTTTAAAAGTCCACCGGGATTGCCGCGAAGGTCGAGTACCAATGATTTCAGATCGGGATTCTTTTTCAAATCTAACAAAGCTGCTTTTACTTCTGCGGCAGCACTCTCAGTAAATCCTGTGAGTTTTATGTATCCTACATTTTTAGAAACCATGCCGGAATATGGAACACTTTTTATTTTAATCTCTTCACGGTTGATTATTTTTTCAATCGGTTTGGATTCACCTTCTCTTTCTATCAGGATCTTAATACTGGTACTTGCTTGACCTTTCAGATACTTGCTGATGTCATCCGTTTTTTTACCTTTTACATCAATATCATTTACTTTAAGGATCTTATCTCCAGCTCTCAAATCTGCTTTTTGCGCGGGAAAACCTTCATAAGGCTCAGAAATCACAACGTAATCGCCAATCTGGCGAACCAGCGCTCCAATTCCACCATACTGCCCGGTGGTCATGTAACGATAATCTTCAATTTCAGATTCAGGGATAAAATTTGTGTATGGATCCAACGACTCGAGCATATCATCGATTCCTTTTTTCATAAGGTCACCCGGATTGGTTTCGTCAACATAATAAATATTCAATTCACGAAACAGTGTTGCAAAAATGTCGAGGTTCTTGGATACCTCGAAATAGTTATCTACGAAGCTGTATGAAATTAGCCCGTAACCGGCAATTGTTATCGCAATGAATACTAATTTGAATTTTTTAATGAATGCTTTCATCGTATTTATTTTTTATTATCTGTAATTTCTTTCCACTGTTTTTGTTTTCGGCCATCCCGATCTACTGACTTAAGGCACCGGATCATGCCCGTGTCCACCCCATGGATGGCATCTGGAAATACGTTTTGCCGTTAACGCAAATCCCTTCAAAAAACCATGCTTTTTAAAAGCTTCTATTCCATATTGGGAACAGGATGGTTCAAATCTACATGCGGGACCTAACAATGGTGAAACCGTATATTGATAGAACTTGATCAAACCAATGAACAAATAACTAAAAGGTATGCTTATCCACTTCATTTTAAATTGCTGATCAGTGTATTATTTAAGCGGCTCAAGGCTTCAATTAATTTCTGTTCGATCTCGGTATATTCTAATTTAGTTTTAGCTGTGTAGATCAGGATCAGTAAAATTTTTTTATCACCCAATACTGTGTAAATGTTCTCTTTTTCTTTACGGTATGCTTCACGAATTTGCCGTTTTAAACGATTTCGGTCTACTGCTTTTTTAAAAGAACGTTTCGGCACACTGATTACCACTTTTACCGGAGCCGAACTTTCTGCAATTGGAATCCAACTGATACGGAATGGCGAATGATTAAATGGTTTACCATTTGCCATCAGACGATCTATTAAAATCTTACTGCATAAACGTTCGTTTTTGGAAAATGTTTGCATTTCAACTATAAAAGTAAAATTAAATAACCTTTATCACAACAAAATAGTGACGGGAGTATTTTAGAATTGATAAACGGTAGAAATATCCGAAATATTATTTTGCCTTGTTGGCTGCTATAATATATTGCTCTAAAGCCATTGTCATGGAGGGAGCTTTTGGATTAGGTGCGTGAATATCCAGATTTAAGCCGGCTTCCTTAACTGCTTTTGCAGTAGTAGGACCGAAACACGCAATACGTGTTTTATTCTGTTTAAATTTCGGGAAATTCTTAAATAAAGATCTGATTCCTGCAGGAGTAAAAAAGACCAATATATCGTAATTGACATTCGCAAGATCACTCAAATCACTGGCTACAGTGCGAAACATAACGGCTTTCGTAAATTTTATTTTTGCTTCTTCCAGTTTGTCAGCAATCTCTTCTCTGGCAATATCCGAACAAGGCAGTAAAAAGTTTTCTTGTTTGTGTTTTTTTATCACTTCCATTAAATCAGTAACCGTTTGTTTGCCGTGAAAGATCTTGCGCTTACGGTACAAAACATATTTTTGAAGATAGAACGCGGTGGATTCCGAAACACAAAAATATTTCATTGTTTCAGGTACCGTTACTCTCATTTCCTGACACATTCTGAAATAATGATCTACAGCATTTCTGCTGGTCATAATTACAGCTGTATGCTCAGCAATATTCACTTTGTCTTTTCTGAAATCTTGGGCTGAAACACCTTCTATATGAATAAAAGGACGAAAATCAATCTTCACATTGCATTTTTTTGCAAGATCAAGATATGGAGATTTATCCCCTTCAGGCTTAGGCTGAGAAACAAGCAATGTTTTAACTTTCAATTTTGTTGCATTTTAGTGGAACAAACAAAATAAATACTACTTTTTAAAAAGAAGGCTATTTTGTATTGAGCATAAATAACTTTACAATTATTACAAAAGGTAATATTTCAAGGGTGCAAAGATACAAAAATAAATAGAATTTGGAAACTCTTATGCTGTTAAAACCAATTACCATTCCACGTAACAATCTGATAAACAGTAAAAAAACAAATAAACTGATTCCCGAATAAATAAAAACCAATGGTGATATATCCGTTACAAATGCCATACACACTACTATTGGAAGCAAAAATAGCCCGAGGATGTTGCAAAAAAGGAAAACCATCATCGCGTATTCTCCAGCATCTTTTTGATTCTGAAACACATATCCAAAAAACCTAACGATTACCATCTTCAGTCCGTAAACGAGACTTACAACCAACGCTGTTTTTATAAAAAACCATAATTCACTGCCATCTTTGTTAAAACCATAATAATTTGCCGATTGTGTAATGAACAAGGAAAATGTAATAACAAATAAAACAGACAGAAATATTGAAACTCTGTTACCTAATGAAAGCTCGTCACGCCCCAACTGATTTGCATAGCGGTTGATATAGAATGCCTTTATAAGCTGATCCAGCCGCTTTCTGTTAGCTGCATAAAGCCAAACAAAGAGTATGAATGCCACCAATAAAAGTGCTGCAACTCCAAAATCAAAATCAGTAAAATGCAGCTGCGGTTTTTCAGCACTTTTATTCAACAGATGCCCTTCAAACAATGAGTTTGTTTGCAGTGTATCCGTATTTGCTTGAACGGAAACAGAATGAGATGGAATGCTAATATGAGTTGGCTTATTCGGCAAAGTAGTACAAAGTTAATGATTTCTATACGAACAAAAAAGAGGCTGATCAATTGATCAGCCTCTTTTTTGTTGCATTCATTTTATTAATGCTTTTTCTTACCTCCAAGAGTAAATACCCTTGAAATATTAAATCCGAATTTAAATCCGCCTTTTAACCAACTATCGGTGGTATTGGGGATATAATTGTTTTCGATTATTCCTGAAGCATTTGTGAAATTAAGGTGAAACACATGCCCGCCTGTTTCGATTTCTATACCTAAAGCCAAAGGATGATAATATGGATTCGCAGTATTATTTGTTCTGAAATCAGATAACGTATAATAATAATCGGCAATGATCCCTAAACGCTTGGTGATTTTAAATCTGAAACCACCGCCAATAGCAAGTAAATCATTTGTTTCAACAGAACCATTATCCGCGTTTATGCTTCCTAAAACAAAATTGCGATGCTGGTATGTTGGTGTTAATTGCATTGAAAAACGCCAGCCGAATTTACGGGCAATCAACAACTGAGTTGTATATGCGAAACGGTGAATATCGTTTTGCTTAAAGTCAGCATTAGTAACGATACCACTATAAAATTGAGTTGCTGCTTGTGGCGTATAACTAACATCAGCATAAACTGCAAGAGAAAGCGGTATGTGATTGTCTTGTGTCTGATTCAAGATCCGGTATTTTACCAATCCGTCAATTAATTCGTTTTGTTTGCTGCGCCCAACTCCTAGTGTAAGATTATCGGTAATACCAAAATCAAATCCGATCCGGATATCTGAAGAGTTATCAAAACCATACAACTGATGACCACCTCCACCACTCTGTTCACCAATATTACCGAATCGATGGGTAACGCTAAAATCCATTGTCCCGGCTTTAACCGTTTCAGTGGATTGCATGTTAATTATTTTTGATCCTTTGAAAGTAGCAATCACTTTCTCATGCGTTTTTTTACCGCCAGCAGAATCCAATAATGCCAACATATCATCCTGTGCAAACATATTTACTCCAAGGCATGTCAATGCGATAAAAGCAAATCCTTTTTTCGAAATTATCATAAATTTAATTCTTTTTAAATGGAACGAGTACTGCATCTAATTTCACATCCACATCCTCTGCAATATTTTGGATGTATAAACTAGGCACTTTTATGCCATAATCTGCAATGTGTACTTTAAATTTTGTTGAAATGGTTACTTCTTCTCCTTTAATATTTATTGATCCGTCCATTGTGATGTCTTTATCTACACCATGCATTGACATTTTTCCGGAAACAGTTACTTTATGATCACCATCTTTCGCCCAATCAATTTTCTCATTGATCTTTCCTTTAAAAATAGTGTTTGGAAATTTTTCACTT
>JBILYL010000016.1:0-19453 GCA_044377775.1 Bacteroidia bacterium | reverse complement strand
TACCTGAAAGTAGAATGCCACTAAGGGTATACTTTCAAACTGTAAACTGTAAATGAACATGTACGCTACCCCTTTTCACTCTTTAGACATTTCAGCTAAAACATTTCTTGTAACTGGTGGTGCAGGTTTCATTGGCTCCAACATTGTAGAATATCTGATAAAATATAATGCAAAAAAAGTAGTTGTCCTCGACAATCTCGTTACAGGATTCGAAGAAAATATACATCCGTATAGTTCATTACCAAATTTTCAATTCATAAATGGCGATATCTGCAATTTAGAAGATTGCATGAAGGCTTGTACCGGAGTTGATTATGTTTTTCATCAGGCGGCATTAGGTTCTGTTCCCCGATCAATACAAAATCCGATCGCGACTCACAATGTGAATGCAACGGGCTTCATTAATGTACTGATCGCGGCACGCGATGCGAAAGTTAAACGTGTTGTATATGCAAGTTCTTCTTCTGTTTATGGAGACAGCAAGATCTTGCCGAAAGTTGAAAATCAAATTGGCAAGCAATTGTCTCCATACGCAGTATCAAAAATGACCAATGAATTGTATGGCGAAATTTTTGCAAAAACATACAACATGGAAATAATCGGGCTTCGTTATTTTAATATATTCGGACCTCGTCAGAATCCTAAAGGAGAATATGCGGCTGCCATTCCTTTATTTATCAATGCGCTCCGTAACAATATTCCTCCTGCAATAAACGGAGATGGTGAGCAAACTCGGGATTTTACATTTGTTGAAAATGCTGTTCAGGCAAATATCAAAGCTATGTTTGAACAGAATATGAAAACAGAAGGTATCGTTTTTAACATTGCTGTTGGTGAGCGTGTCTCTCTCAATCAATTGATCGATACCTTGAAAAAGTTAATTGGAACAACTGTTCAGCAAACCTATCGGGCTGAAAGACCAGGGGATGTAAGAGATTCACTCGCTGACATTTCTAAAGCACAAAACACATTGAATTATTTTCCGACAGTAAAAATTGAGGAAGGATTAAAACGCACCTTAAACTGGTTTAAAACTCAGTAGTTTTTTATTCCGGTTCAATTGCACTTTTTCAAATTACTAAAAAGTCATACTTTATAAATGGGACTATTTAATATCTTCAGTAAAAAACAAAAACGACTTTCGACTCCTGTCGATCTATCCGTTATTGGCTGCGACATTCACTCCCATTTTATTCCGGGTATTGATGACGGAGCTAAAACCCTTGAGGAAAGCGTACAAATGGTTTCGGAATTATACAAATTGGGGTATAAAAAAATAATTACGTCTCCACATACCATGAGCGATTATTACCGCAACACTTCTGAAATTATTTTAAGCGGTTCCGAAAAAGTAAAGCAAGCTTTAAAAGAAGAAAATATACCCATTGAATTTGATGCCGTTTCTGAATATTATCTGGATTATGATTTTGAACGAAAACTGGATGAGGAAAAACTATTGACTTTTGGAAACAAGCACTTACTATTTGAGATCTCTTACATGAATCCTCCAGACAATCTTTTCCATGTTATCTTTAAAATGCAGCTATTGGGCTACAAACCTGTTTTAGCGCATCCTGAAAGATATAATTTCTGGCATAAAGACTTTGAAAAATATGAAGCATTTATTGATAAAGGGGTATTGCTTCAAATGAACATCAATTCACTTACAGGATTTTATTCACTCGCTACAAAAAAAATAGCGGAACAAATGATCGATAAGAACATGATTTCCTTTTTAGGTACAGATTGTCATCATATGGGACATATCAATCTAATAAAGGAAGTAATCTACGAACCATATTTACAGAAACTCACTGAAAGCGGCATGCTGCAAAACAAAAACCTTTTACACTAATGAAAAATGTAGTTCTCTATTTTATTCTTTTTACTTTTTTTATTTCCTGCTCTTCGGATCCTAAAACAAACCAAAAGGAAACTGTAATTCCTAAAACAGAGGAAATGGTTCCTTCTATTAATTTCGAAGTGATTGAAAAAATCCCGCACGATATCAACTCATTCACAGAAGGCTTACTTGTTCATAACGGTGATCTATACGAAAGTACCGGCTCACCTGAAAATCTGCCACAAACAAAATCTGTATTAGGAATAATAGATTCTGCTTCAGGAAAAATAAACGTAAAAGTTGACTTGGAAAGAAAATATTTTGGCGAAGGAATTACCATTCTGAACGATAAGATCTATCAACTGACTTATAAGAATCAAATCGGGTTTGTATACAATGCAAAAACGTATAAGCAAATAGGACAATTCGGCTATAAAAACAAAGAAGGCTGGGGACTGACAACAGATGGAACTTCGCTGATCATGAGTGACGGAACAAATGTGCTGACATATATCGATCCGGCAACATTGACACCTACAAAAACAATTAATGTAACGAATGCCGGTTACGCTGAAGATTTTTTAAATGAACTTGAATTCATCGATGGATTT
Source organism: Bacteroidia bacterium (assembly GCA_044377775.1). Classification (GTDB taxonomy): domain Bacteria; phylum Bacteroidota; class Bacteroidia; order 2-12-FULL-35-15; family 2-12-FULL-35-15; genus 2-12-FULL-35-15. Next base: position 16,999 of record JBILYL010000016.1, on the reverse strand, counting down.
ATCTACGCGAATATATGGACGAAAAACTATGTTGTAAAGATCGATCCCAATAGCGGTAAAGTTGTCGGAATCATAGATTTTTCTACTTTAACAGATGAAGCAAGAAACAAAAATCCAGAAGCGGATGTTCTAAATGGAATAGCATATGATCCCCTAACAAAAAACGTATATGTTACAGGTAAAATGTTCCCCTATATTTTTGTACTGAAACTAAAGTAACCTCAAGTTACCCTTTTAAAGGCCGGGCATACGCGATTACATCTTTATCTGTGATTGTTTTATCACAAAGTATAATTAAACGTTCTACAACGTTTCTGAACTCGCGGATATTTCCTGTCCAATTTATTTTTTGCAATTCTTTGATCGCTTCTTTGGAAAATATCTTGTTAGGCATTCCGTGATCCTCACAGATCATCTTTAAAAAATGATCCGCCAACAATGGAATATCTTCTTTACGCTCATTCAATGATGGTACATGGATTAAGATAACACTCAAGCGGTGGTAAAGATCTTCTCTGAAGTTCCCCGCGGCAATCTCTTTTTGTAGATCCTTGTTGGTAGCAGCAACTACTCTCACATTCACTTTTATTTCTTTCTCTCCTCCTACTCTTGTTATTTTATTTTCCTGTAAGGCACGCAATACTTTTGCTTGGGCAGAAAGACTCATATCACCGATCTCATCCATAAATAAAGTTCCACCTTCTGCCTGTTCAAATTTTCCTTTTCTCTGACTTATCGCGGAAGTAAATGCACCTTTTTCATGACCAAACAATTCACTCTCTATTAATTCACTGGGAATAGCGGCACAATTCACCTCGATCAAAGGTGCATTAGCCCTATTGCTCTTTTCATGAAGCCACCGTGCAACCAACTCTTTTCCACTTCCATTTCCTCCTGTAATCAGCACTCGTGCATCCGTTGGAGCAACACGCTCAATCATCTCCTGAATTTGCTGGATCGCTTTCGACTCACCAACCATATCAAATGTTTTACTTACTTTTTTCTTTAACACCTTTGTTTCTGTTACCAATGTGGATTTATCCATCGCATTGCGAATGGTTACCAACAAACGATTCAGATCCAAAGGTTTTGCGATAAAATCAAATGCTCCTTTTTTAACAGCTTCTACAGCAGTTTCTATATTTCCGTGTCCGGATATCATAACTACCGGAGTGTCGGAAGATAACTGCATAATTTTGTCCAGCACTTCAATTCCATCCATTTTGGGCATTTTAATATCGCACAACACAATATCATACTTTTCTTTTTGGATCATCGCAATTCCTTCCACTCCATCTGAAGCTTCATCTACCAGATATTTTTCGTACTCAAGAATTTCACGTAATGTTTTACGAATACTTTTCTCGTCATCTATGATCAACAGTTTAGCCATCTTAAAAATAAATAATTTTGTATATGAATATTTTGTTCAGATATGTTCCTCCAGGCAAATTTATAATTTAATTTTCAGCCTTTATAATTTTCCATTTAATACCTCGCAAATAACTCCTTCTTTCAAAGAGTAAGTCGACAACCTCATTTTTTGAATCTCCAGTGAACTGATCACAAAATGCACAATGATACTGGATACAACGATCATATCCACGCGCATTGCCACCAAACCTTTTATTTGCAAACGTTCTGCATTTGTTGACTTTAAAATATCATTATAGATCGTTTCACAATCATCCAATTTAAAAGTATATTCTGTTTTACCTTCTAAAACCGAAGGTGAATAAAAACGATGTGCAATCATTTCAGCCAACGAATCAAATGAACCGGATGAACCCAACAATTCTGTTATCTGGAATTTCTTTACCGCATCAAACAATGGCTGCAACTCTTTGTTTAAATGATCTTTAAACACTTCGATCTCCGGATCAGTAATTGGATCAGAAGGAGGAAACAATTCGAGTAACCGTGCAGCACCTAATAAAAAACTTTGCTTCCAGAATATTTCATTTTTATTGGCAATAATGAACTCTGTACTGCCACCTCCAATATCTATGATCAAAGAGGTTTCATCACTCATCTCAACAGCAGAACGAACGCCATAACAGATCAACTCTGCCTCACGATCACCGGAGATAACCTGAATCTGAATTCCTGTCTCAGACTTCGCTTTTTCAACAAATTCAAAACCGTTGGATGCTCCGCGAATTGCGGACGTTGCGAAGGCATAAATTTTATCTGCCTGATATTTTTGAGTGGTGTTATAATGTGACTTCAAGGCATCAATTCCGCGTTGAAAAGGGACCTCAGCAATAAATCCTTTATTGATACCACCCTCAGCAAGCTTTACAGAAATTTTGGTTTGAAAAACAGTGGAATATGTTTTATCGGAATTAACATCTACGATAAGTAAGTTAAACGTATTGGTTCCTAAATCGATAACTGCGATCTTCATAAAAAAGTAGCTTTTGATGCTACAAGGTATGAAATTTATGGGACTCTTTAAAGTCTGAATTAACCTTTATAAAACAGCCATTTGCCAAGCTCTTTCCAGGTTATCTTTTTTCCATACATCAAAATTCCTGTACGGTAAATCTTTCCGGCCAGCCATGTTGTAAAAAGGAAACCAAGGATCAGTAATCCCATAGATAAAGCTATTTCCCAAGCGGGTACACCAAATGGAAGACGCACCATCATTACCACCGGAGATGTTAGTGGAATCATCGAAAACCAAAATGCCAACGGACCTTGAGGATCCTGCATTACTGTTTGCGCAATACCAAAGGCAAAAATGAGTGGAATCGTGATCGGCAGCATAAACTGATTTGTTTCCGCTTCACTATCAACTGCCGCACCTATCGCAGCGAACAATGCGCTATACAATAAATATCCGGCTAAGAAATAAAACAGGAAACATAAAAGTATGGAAACCATATCCACCGACTTGAAATCATTCCACAATTGGGCAATTTCTGTAGGCTGGTTATTTTTACCCATCTTTTCAAACTCTAAATTTTCTCCGATCTTTATTATTTCTTCTTTCGCCTGAATTTGTTTCATGTCAATATCCCTGAGAATTGTTGCCGAAGCAAATCCATATAATGTGGTAGACAAGATCACCCATAATAAAAACTGAGTCAGGCCAACAAGTGCAACACCTACAATTTTACCCATCATCAACTGAAAGGGTTTAACAGATGACAAGATCACTTCAACAATCCTACTTGTTTTCTCTTCCATAACGCCACGCATAACCTGCACACCATACATGAAAATAAAAATGTAGATCATAATTGCTGCTACCAGCCCGATCCCCATATATAAGCCTGTATTTGTTTTTTTATCATTCCCCGCTTCGTCCACCTGTGTCGTGATCATCGTAAACGTTGATTTATCTTTCGCGTCCTTGATCAGATTCACATTTACTTTGTTCTTTGCTAGCATAACTTCATACAGCATTTTACTGATGCTATACTGAATATGTTGTTGAGCCGAATTACTCAATTGCTTTTTGTAAAATAAATTGATCCCGTTTTGTCCGCCATTTAAAACATTTTTAGGTATCCATAAAATAGCGTCATAATCGGTATCAAAAAAACCTGCACGCGCCTGCTCTATTGTAATGGGAGGATAATCAAAATGAACAATGTCTTTTTCCTGAATTAGTCCGGTAAACAAAAAACTATCGTCAATAACTTCCACCTTTTGTTTCTCGGTTTTCTGCATCGACAACCAGATTGGAACAATCATGATACCGACCATTAATATAGGACCAAGAATTGTCATCAGGATGAATGACTTTTTCTTTACCCGTGAAAGATATTCACGCTTTATGATGAGAAGTATTTTATTCATTTAAGATTTATTCTGTAAAATTACTTTGTGTTCCAATACTGTTTTGTTCGCTTACTTTCTTGATAAAAATATCATTCATACTCGGAACAAGCTCTCTGAAAGAATGAATTTCAACAGCAGTCAAAACAGATGACAACAACTGATTAGCGGTGCTCCCCGGGGTCAATTGAATTTGCGCCTTACACAATTCACCTTCAGCCTTGTATTCGCCTAACTTACCGTATGTCCACAACGAATTAGTAAAGCCCATCATATTCCCGGTAAATTCAACTTCAAAAAGGTTAGATTTATTTTCTTTACGGATATCTTTCACCGAACCGTCAATGATTTTTCTGGAACGATTAATCAAGGCTATATTATCGCACAACTCTTCTACCGATCCCATATTATGTGTCGAGAATAATATAGTGGAGCCTTGTGCTTTTAAATTTAAGATCTCGTTTTTGATAATGTTTGCATTGATAGGATCGAATCCACTAAAGGGTTCATCAAGGATCAACAGTTTGGGTTCATGCATTACAGTTACAATAAATTGTACTTTCTGTTGCATTCCCTTTGAAAGCTCTTCTACCTTTTTATGCCACCAAGCATCTATCTCAAACTTTTCAAACCAGTATTTTAATTTCTTCTTTGCATCCGCCTTTTTCATTCCCTTCAACTGAGCCAGGTATAATGCCTGCTCTCCCACTTCCATTTTTTTATACAAGCCGCGTTCCTCAGGAAGATAACCGATTTGTTCCACATGTTTCGGTGAAAGCTTTTCGTTTTCAAAAAAAACTTCCCCACTATCAGGACCAGTAATTTGATTGATGATTCGTATCAGAGATGTTTTTCCTGCACCATTGGGACCAAGCAAACCAAAAATACTTTGCGCTGGAATATCGAGACTCACATCATCTAAAGCAGTATGTGATGCATACCGTTTTACTATATTTTTTGCCGATAGAATATTCATTTTATTCGAAATACTGTTTCATTCGTTCAAAGAAACCTTTGTCTTTTTTAGTCGGATTGGGTTTGAAATTCGGAGATTCTTTCAAATCCTCCAGAATTTTTTTCTCCTCTTTCGAAAGATGTTGTGGTGTCCAAACATTTATGTTTACCAAAATATCACCGCGACCATAGGTATTAATATCAGGCAATCCTTTTCCTTTTAAACGAAGAACTTTTCCGCTTTGTGTGCCGGGTTCAACTTTGATCTTCGCTTTACCGTCAATAGTCGGAACTTCAATTTGTGTTCCCAAAGCTGCATCAGAATAACTTACAAAATGGTCATAAAACAAATTCATGCCATCGCGTTTCAAATGCTCATGTTCAATTTCTTCGATCACAACGATCAAATCACCTGCAACACCTCCACGCGCGCCCATATTTCCACGTCCGGCTACCGACAATTGCATACCATCCGCTACACCTGCAGGGATGTTAATATTGATCACTTCTTCATCACGCACAATTCCATCACCATGACAAGCAGTACATTTATCAGTGATTGTCTGGCCTTCACCTCCGCATGTAGGACATGTATTAGTTGTTTGCATTGCACCCAGAATCGTATTTGTAATTCGGGTAACTTGTCCGGAACCTTTACACGTTGAACAGCTATTAAATGCTGATCCGTTTTTTGCTCCGGTGCCGGTGCAGGTTTTGCAGGAAACGTATTTATTTACTTTTATTTTTTTCTCAACTCCATTTGCAATCTCTTCCAGATTCAACTTCACTTTAACACGAAGGTTAGAACCTCTGTTCACTCTGCGTCCACCTCTTCTGCTTCCACCACCTCCACCAAAGTGGCCACCAAAAACATCTCCAAACTGACTGAAAATATCATCCATGTTCATGCCGCCAAAACCCTGACCGCCTCCACCGCCAAAACCACCATTACCCCCGCCCATTCCGGCATGACCATATTGATCGTAACGTTGTTTCTTTTCCGGACTGCTTAATATCTCATAGGCTTCCGCAGCTTCTTTAAATCGCTCTTCGGCTGCTTTGTCACCCGGATTTTTGTCAGGGTGATATTTTATAGCCATCTTGCGATAGGCCTTTTTTATTTCTTCAGCACTTGCACCCTTTGATATTTCTAATATATCGTAAAAATCTTTTTTAGCCATCTTATAATTTTGTAAATTTATCAAATTTGAGAATTTGACACAAATCCTCAAATTGTCAACCTAACTTCCTATTACTACTTTTGCGAAACGAATTATTTTTCCGTTTAAACTATAACCCTTCTCCAACTCTTCCACCACTTTGCCTTTCAGTTCATCAGAAGGAGCCGGAATATTCGTGATCGCTTCATGAATATCCGCATCAAACACTTCACCAACGGCATTCATTTCAGATAATCCTTTTTGCGTTAAAGTTGTTTTTAATTTATTGAAGATCAAATTCACACCATCATTTACAGCCTTCACATCTGTTGTTTCTGAATTTGATTTTATGGCTCTTTCAAAATCATCCAATACCGGCAATATACTTTTGAATACATCTTCCCCTCCGGATTGCATCATCTCGATCTTTTCCTTTGCTGTTCGTTTTCGGAAGTTATCGAACTCAGAATACAAGCGAAGGTATTTATCATTCAGCTCGTCTGATTTTAATTTTAATTCCGCAATTTGTTTTTCTTTTTCATCCAAAACATTTACTTCCTCTAATGGAATTTGTTCTTCGTTTTGATCGTTCACATTTTGGCTTTCCGTTATGCTCATTTTCTTAAATATATTTTTTAATTTTTTCATTCTATTTTTATCCCTCGAAACTTCTCAAATTACCTGCCATCAAAGATAATAAGACATTTTGACATAAAAGCCCGAAAATAAAAAGACAGAACCGTAAAAGTCCTGTCTTTTTTGCCAAAAAATGGTTTATTATTTCGTGAAATTAAACTCTGTTCGTCTATTTAACATATGCTCTGTTTCTGAGCAATCTATCCCATTGATACATCTGTTTTTGATCTGTGTTTCACCAAAGCCTTTTGCAGATAATCTGCTTTTTTCAATCCCTTTTAAAATAAAATATTCCATTACTTTTTGTGCTCTTTTTTCGGAAAGTGTCATATTATAAGCATCTTCTCCTTTTGAATCTGTATGGCTATTGATGGAAAGCGTCAAGCTCTTATTCAGCAACATCGCGCTTATTATTTTATCTAACTTTTCAACGGACTCCGTTTTTACATCCGGTGAATTCGGGTCATAATATACGTTTTCGATTACGGTCATTGTTGATTTATTGGAGGTTCCGAAATTTCTGATTTTTAATTCCGTGTCCTCTTCTTTTTCTCTCGCTAAAGTAGTTAATTCGGCAGGCAGCAATTCATATTCATACCCTTTATTCGTTTTGTTAAAGGAACGGATCACAGTTCCATCAGGCTTTGCCGCATACAATTGACCATCTTTAATCTTCGCATCATCAGCTATAACTACATTGATCTTATATGACTTATCGGAACTCAATTCTGAGAATCTAAAGTCGCCATAACTATCGGTTATGGTAGACTGCAAATCTTTGTCTTCCTGACTTTGTAAAATCACTTTTTGATTTGAAACTGGCTGATCGTGATTCTTTCCCGTTATCAACTTACCGACATAGTCAACTTTGGCTGCTGGCATTGACCCACCGGATTTAGCTGCAATTTTCAAAACAATCGGATCCATTTTTACGATTTCAATTACACCCGTTTTTATATTAACGATCTCCAACTGAATATTCCTGATTGCAAAATTCTCTCCGGGCAAACATTTCTGAAGCATTGCAATTGTCTCTGCACTTAACGTATACGCATCATTCTTTTTTGTGGATGTGCCTTTCGTGTTCTTTTTCTTATCTGTAGAGGGAAATACGCAATCATAAGAAAGCAACTTAGTCGTTCCGTTAGAATTCCTGTTTACAACTGTCAATGAGGGATATTTTAAAACATCTTCTACAGAAACAATAGAGCCATCCGTAAAGCTACCCAAGCGCACGTCCAATTCTCTTTGAGCAAAACTAAATTTGATCAAAAGAATGAATAATGTCAGAAGTAAGTATTTAAAATGTTTTGTCATCCAGTGTTTCAAAATAATTATCAAAGCTAAAAAAAATCAGCTACTAATAAAATAAAAAAGACAGAACCCTTTCGAATTCTGTCTTCATTTAAAAATAGTACTATTACTTGATCAGTTTCTTTAATTCATTTTCAAGACCTGGCCCTCTCAAAGCATCACCCTTCGCAACAATTACTCCATTTTCATCAATTAAAAAACCTGCAGGAATGGAATTTACACCATAAATAGCTGCACCTTTTGATTGCCATCCACCCAAGTCGCTCACATGGTTTGTCCATACCAAGCCATCTTTTGCAATTGCATTGATCCAAGCTGTTTTGTTGTTATCTAAAGACACACTGTATACTGTGAAACCTTTTGCTTTTTTACTGAATTTCTGATCTTTATAGGTATTATAAACCTTTACAACGTTTGGATTTTCATGGCGACAAGGACCACACCAAGAAGCCCAAAAATCGATCAAAACAATTTTGCCTTTCAAAGAAGATAATGCTAGATCTTTATCCTCCGGGGTTTTAAAATTCAACTCAGGTGCTTTATTACCTAAACTGGTTCCTTCAACAGCATCAGCGCCATCTTTTATTGAAGAAGTTGAATCACTTTTGATAAATCCAAATGCCAAAACCGATACGGCTGCAAGGGCAAGAATAATGTTTACTTTTTTCATAGTTACAAATTTACATTTATTTTTTTACTTCCTTACAATTTGTGCGCCAAGTTTTTGTAACCGGACATCAATGTTTTGGTAACCTCTGTCGATCTGTTCAATGTTATGGATCGTACTCTTCCCTTTCGCTGAAAGTGCTGCAATTAAAAGTGACACACCAGCGCGGATATCAGGCGATGTCATTGAAATGCCTTTCAGCTGATGTTCGCGATTTAATCCAATCACCGTTGCACGGTGCGGATCACAAAGAATGATCTGCGCCCCCATATCGATCAGTTTATCCACAAAAAACAATCTGCTTTCAAACATTTTCTGATGAATAAGCGCTGTTCCTTTTGCCTGTGTTGCCACAACAAGAATGATACTCAAAAGATCGGGAGTAAAACCCGGCCAGATCGCATCGGAAATCGTAAGGATCGAACCGTCAATAAACGTATCAATTTCATAATTTTCCTGTGAAGGAATATAGATATCATCTCCCCTGCGCTCCAGCTTAATTCCTAAGCGCTGAAAAACACTCGGAATAATTCCTAATTCGTCATACTGAACATCTTTTATAGTAATCTCCGATTGGGTCATTGCAGCCAGCCCGATAAAACTTCCTACTTCGATCATATCCGGCAACATGCGGTGTGTAGTTCCCGTAAGATATTCAACACCATCAATGATCAGAAGATTAGAACCAATACCGCTGATCTTCGCACCCATCCTGTTCAACATTTTACACAATTGCTGAATATATGGCTCACACGCTGCATTATAAATAGTGGTTGTTCCTTTAGCCAACACAGCAGCCATCAAGATGTTTGCTGTTCCGGTAACAGATGCTTCATCCAAAAGCATATAGCAGCCTTTTAAATTTGTTGCTTCTACCTTATAAAACTCATTTGTTTCATCATAAATGAATTTCGCACCTAAATTCTGAAAACCAATAAAGTGGGTGTCTAGTCTTCTTCTTCCTATTTTATCTCCGCCCGGCTTCGGAATATATCCTTTTCCAAAACGAGAAAGTAAGGGACCGACAATCATAATCGAACCGCGGAGGCTACCCCCTTTTCTTTTAAACTCTTCCGAATTCAGATAGTCCACATCCACATTATCGGCTTGAAAAGTATATTCTTCATGACCTGTTTTTTCGATTTTCACACCCAGATCACGAAGCAGGTCGATCAGCTTATTTACATCAACAATATCCGGAATGTTTTGTATCACAACCTTTTCAGGTGTTAACAAAACAGCGCAAAGTATTTGCAACGCTTCGTTTTTAGCGCCTTGGGGAATAATCTCGCCTTTTAGTTTTTTTCCGCCAATAATTTCGAATACACTCATTTTTTTTAGTTTAAAGTTTGAAAGGTTAACGCCTTAACGCAATTATATCCTCAACTACGAAGTAAGTATTAAAACATAGAAATTAATAAGTACAGATCGGGATTTTACGAACCAAGGATTGTTAATAGCTATAAAAGAAAATAGCACTTTTCTTTATCAGAAAAGTGCTATTAAATAAACGGATATCCGCTATTTCAAATGCCTTTAAAAAGGTTTACGCTTAAAATTCTGGTTATTGCTCTTGTGATGGCGATGTGCTCCACCGTTGCTTTGTTTTCCGCCTTGATTATTATTCTGCTTCTTTTTACCATCTCTGCTTTGATTTGCTGGCGGGCGAGGCACAAATGTTTGAGTACTCCTCAACAAGGATGCATCCGTCAATCTCAATTGACCTTTCGACAATTCTTCCAATTGTTTCAGGATCACCTCATCATTTACCGAATCGCGGTTCCAGGTCAGGTAAGATCGCTTCATAAGATTTGCAATCTGCTCAACTAAGGCATCCTTCTCAGGACCATCAGGGTATTCTTTTCCTTTGGCGATAATACGTTCTACTGTTTTACCGTAATGTTTGTAGCGGATATCGTTGCTTGGATATAAAACACGATCTGGTTTAGTTTGAAAAGTTTCTGCAGTTGGCAAAGGATAAGGAGAATCTACATCCAACTTAAAATCAGAAATAATAAAGATGTGATCCCATAATTTGTGCTTAAAATCTGTGACATCACGCAAATGCGGGTTTAATTGTCCCATTACATCAATGATCGCACGGGCCACTCTGTTACGCTCTTCACGATCCTGAACAGTCATCGCGAAGTCAATCATTTTTTGAATGTTTCTGCCATATTCGGGAATGATCATTTTTGGCAGACTAGTATTATATTCCATCTAATCTATATTTGTTTTGGTGGTATCTTTTCTCTTAGAGAATGTAAAAGTAATGAATTTATTGGAAATCGACAAGATTCTGCTCCTTTTCGGACAGATTCAGCTCATTTTTCCTGAATGATTTATAACAATAAATACCCCTAAAAATCATTTTTTTTATACGGCAAATTTGTTAAATTTGCGACTCTTAAAAAAAATCCTCGACTTTGTTCCGGGTGAAAAAATAGGAATAATACTAAATTTTATTTTTATGAAAATATTAGTTTGCATTAGTAATGTGCCTGACACAACTACTAAAATCGCGTTCTCAGCAGACAACGCAACCTTCAATACTGCCGGTGTTCAGTTTGTGATCAATCCTTATGACGAATGGTACGCGTTGGTACGTGCGCTTGAGTTGAAAGAAGCACAAGGTGGAAATGTAACAATAATCCATGTTGGCGCGACTGACAGTGAAGCAACCATCCGTAAAGGATTGGCAATTGGAGCAGATGATGCTGTGCGCATTGACGCAGAACCCAACGATGCATTTGCTGTTGCTGAACAAATTGCAGCCTATGCAATAGACAAAGGCTTTGATCTAATCATGGCCGGTAAAGAAACAATCAGTTATAATGGTTCAATGGTAGGAGCAATGCTTGCCGAACTTATGAATTTACCTTATGTTTCTTTGGCTACGAAATTAGAAATAGCGAATGGTGTTGCTACAATCGAACACGATATTGATGGAGGAACTGAAGTTGTTGAATGCGCTTTACCCCTGGTACTTTCCGCTAATAAAGGAATGGCTGAACAACGCATCCCGAATATGAAAGGTATCATGAGTGCCCGCACAAAGCCATTAACGGTTGTGCCTGCTGCTGCATCTGACAAATTAACCAGCATTACTTCGTATACACTTTCTGCAGGCAGAACTGACTGTAAATACATTGACGCATCAAATCCTGAATCGTTAATCGAATTATTGCATACTGAAGCAAAGGTTATCTAATTTTTATACTGTCTTCCCGTGATCCGGGATAGATCTTAAAAAAATAAAAAATATTAACAAAAAGATACCGAACCAGTCCGGAGTAAAGACGAAGGAAAGCAAGGTATGACATTAAAAAAAACAAAATTATGTCAATATTAATTTATACAGAAATAGCAAAAGGCAAGATCAAAAAATCATCTTTGGAAGCCGTAAATTACGGAAGCCGGATCGCGGCACAGTTAAACACGACTGCCACGGCAGTAGTTATTGGCGATGCAGATCTTTCAGACCTTGGTAAAGCAGGCGCTAAAAAAGTATTGAAACTTAAAAACGATAAACTGTCCGGATTAAACGGACAATATCTGACTGCTGCAATTGAACAAGTGGTGGCTGCAGAAAACACATCCATCATTATTTTTGCACACGATTTTACAGGAAAAGAAGTTGCACCGCGCTTAGCTGCGAAATTAAAAGCGGGAATTGTTGCGGGAGCAGTTGACAACCCTACTATTTCCGGTGATGCTTTTTCTGTTAAGAAAAATGTATTCTCTGGCAAAGCCGTTGCCACCTATGCAATCACTTCAGCGAAAAAAGTTATTTCTATTTTACCAAATTCATTTCCGGTTGAATTAAATGGAAGCGCTGTTGAAGCAACTGATTTTGCAATAAACTTAGACACAGTAAATTCTCCCATTATAGTTAAAGAAGTAAAAAAAGTAAGTGGCGAATTAAACCTGCCAGATGCTGAATTAGTTGTATCTGCAGGACGCGGCATGAAAGGCCCTGAAAACTGGGGAATGATTGAAGAACTGGCAAAAGAATTAGGTGCAGCTACTGCTTGCTCCCGCCCTGTTGCCGATATGCACTGGCGTCCGCACCACGAACATGTTGGTCAGACTGGTGTTGCGATCCGTCCGAATTTATACATTGCTATCGGGATTTCAGGTGCAATTCAGCACTTAGCCGGAGTGAATGGCAGCAAAACTATTGTTGTAATTAACTCCGATAAAGAATCTCCATTCTTTAAATCGGCCGATTATGGAATTGTTGGCGATGCGTTTGAAGTTGTTCCTAAATTGATTGCAGCGGTTAAACATTTTAAAGCAAACAAAAATTAATTTTTCCGATTGTAGTTATTGATTAACGAATAATTCGTAACTTAGTAATAGACGTTATTTACATCTCATCAAAGAGATAAAAAATACTTTTAGTGAAAAAAGTCAAATTAGAAATTGTAGGTTTATCTTATAGTCAAACACAAACAGGTGCCTATGCATTGGTCTTGGGTGAAACAAAAGGAAAACGTAGATTACCGATCATCATCGGAGGTTTTGAGGCCCAAGCCATTGCTATTGAGTTGGAAAAAATGACTCCCAGCCGTCCTCTGACACATGATCTGTTCAAAAGTTTTGCTGAAGGATTCAACATCAATGTGAGTGAAGTTCTTATCTACAATCTTGTTGAAGGAATATTTTTTGCGAAAATAATTACCAGCGATGGTAGCAAAGAGATAGAAATAGATGCCCGTACTTCTGATGCGATTGCTTTAGCTGTCCGATTCAATTGTCCGATCAACACCTACGAATTTATTTTATCCCAAGCAGGGATACTTCTGGATGATGATGCAATAGCCGGGCCGGAAGGCACGATTGAAAAAGAAGACCTACTTGAAATTGAAGAATCAGACTACCTGAAAAAATCAACCGAAGAATTAAAGCAAATGCTCGACACAGCTTTAAGTGAAGAAGATTACGAAAAGGCATCACACATCCGCGATGAATTAAACAATCGCAAAAAATCATAAGCACATTTAACAAAATCGGTTTTTAATATTTAATAAAAATACTCTATGAATATTAAGAGTCGTCTTACAATAATGAGTTTCCTCCAGTTTTTTATCTGGGGAGCCTGGCTAATAACCGTTGGTAACTATTGGTTTTCAACCAAACAATGGAGCGGAGCAGAGTTTGGCGCTATCTTCTCTACCCTTGGGCTTTCATCAATCATAATGCCTGCATTAACAGGAATCATTGCCGACAAATGGATGAATGCAGAGAAATTATTTGGAATTCTACATATTCTGGGCGGCTTAATTCTTTGCTACATTCCTCAGGTTGATAATCCGGCTTCATTTTTTTGGGTGATATTTATGGCGATGCTTTGTTACATGCCTACAATTTCTTTATCCAATTCAATTGCCTATACCATTTTAAAGAACAATAGTTTTGATGTTGTAAAAATATTTCCACCCATCCGTGTTTGGGGAACGGTTGGATTCATTGTCGCCATGTGGATCACCAACCTTTCCGGAAACAAAGCATCTGCAAATATGTTTTACATCTCTGCGGCTGCCGCAATTGCATTAGGTATTTATTCTTTCTTTCTTCCGAAATGTCCTCCTCAGAAACTAATCTCTAAAGAGTCTACTTTTATTCAAAAAATGGGCTTAGACGCATTCAAACTTTTTGGCACTTATAAAATTGCATTATTCTTTATATTCTCCATGTTTTTGGGTGCCGCACTTCAATTGACGAACATGTACGGAGATGCTTTTCTTTCCGACTTTGCAAAAATTCCGGAATATGAAAATTCCTTTGTGGTTAAATATTCAACAATCATCATGTCGATTTCACAGATTTCTGAAACCCTGTTCATATTGGCAATTCCGTTTTTCTTGAAACGTTTTGGAATCAAACAAGTGATGCTTTTTTCAATGATTGCCTGGGTGTTGCGTTTTGGATTTTTCGCCTTTGGTGACCCTTCCGGAGGCTTATGGATGATCATTATGTCCTGTATTGTATACGGAATGGCATTCGATTTCTTTAATATTTCAGGTTCATTATTTATTGAAACCTCAACTGATTCGAAAATCCGTTCCAGTGCCCAGGGGTTGTTTATGACCATGACCAATGGTTTCGGAGCAGTTTTGGGCAGCTCTATCAGTGGTTATTTGATCGACACCTATTTCACCTCCGCAGGTGTGAAGGATTGGCAGACAATCTGGATATCCTTTTCCATCTATGCATTAATCATTGCGATAGCATTCGCCTTTTTATTCAAGCACAAACACGATCCTGCTGAAGTAGAAAACGTTAGTCACTAGTTAATACTTTGTGAATATTATCATTTCTTAAGCTTCATTCTGAGGCAAAAATCGGTTTATCTTTATTGATGAAAAGGTTCGAATCTCTAATTATAGAGATTTGTCTTTTTACAAACTGTCATCCCGTGCCACGACACGGGATCTCCCACTCGGGAGCAGTCTCAAAATAATGAGATACCGTGTCGCGGCACGGTATGACGCTCCGTGTGGAGAAAAGCAAACACAAATATTTATAATGAAACAATACCACGATTTAATGCGTCATGTTTTGGACAAAGGCGCAAAAAAAACAGACCGAACAGGAACAGGAACAGTAAGTGTTTTCGGATATCAGATGCGTTACGACCTGCAGGAAGGCTTTCCTATGATGACGACAAAAAAAGTGCACATGAAATCTATTTTGCATGAGCTGCTTTGGTTTTTAAAAGGCGACACCAATATCAAATACTTAAAAGACAATGGTGTTAGTATCTGGGATGAATGGGCGGACGAGAATGGAAATCTCGGACCTGTTTATGGCTCTCAATGGCGCAGCTGGCCTACCGCTGATGGAAGACACATTGATCAGATCACACAAGTGATCAATCAGATAAAAAATACACCCGACAGCAGACGAATGATTGTGAGTGCATGGAATGTCGGTGAAATCGAAAAAATGAAATTGCCTCCCTGCCATGCTTTTTTCCAATTTTATGTAGCCGATGGGAAATTAAGTTGCCAATTATATCAGCGTAGTGCCGATATCTTTTTGGGTGTCCCTTTTAACATTGCCTCCTATGCTATTTTAACAATGATGGTTGCTCAGGTTTGTGATCTTCAGGCAGGAGAATTTATTCATACACTGGGAGATGCTCATCTTTATTCGAATCATATTGAACAAGCAAACCTTCAGTTATCAAGGGAATTCCGTCCTCTGCCAACGTTAAAGATGAATCCGGATGTAAAAGATATTTTCGGCTTTAAATTTGAAGACTTTGTGCTGGAAGGATACGATCCTCATCCACATATTAAAGCGGCAGTTGCCATTTAGTTTTAACTCAATTATTAAAACAACGTCCTAAAAGGATAGCTATTAAAATAAATGCCAGATCACAATAATTGACAGTTGTTTTATGTTATAATGAAATAATAATATTTTGTTTAAAGAAAGATATGATCTCCATAATTGTTGCAATAGCAGAAAATAATGTCATCGGGAAAGACAATACATTGATTTGGCATTTACCAGCCGACATGAAATTCTTCAAAGAAAAAACAACGGGACATTGTATTATTACAGGAAGAAAAAATTATGAATCGATTCCTGAAAAGTTTCGGCCACTTCCGAATCGCACAAACATAGTTATTACGCGTCAAACCAACTACATTGCTCCCGGAGCGATTGTTGTAGGCTCAATTGAAAAGGCATTATTGACAGCAAAAGAAACAGGAGACACAGAAATTTTCATTATCGGAGGAGCTGATATTTACAAACAGTGTTTAAATTTAGCAGACAGAGTTTATCTGACACAAATTCATTATCAGTTTGAAGGTGATGCATTTTTTCCGAAATTAGATTCTTCAGAATGGAAAGAAACACAACGGTCAAAAGGTATTACAGACGAGAAGAACAAATACGATCACGATTTTCTTATTTTCGATAAAATTGCTTAAATTTGATATTTATAAAACAAAAACGACAGCTATGAAAACAAAAAAAATTCAAATTTTCACCGCAACTGTATTTATTGCGCTGACATCTATCCTTTATACAGGATGTAAAAAGGAAGAAGATCCAAAACCGCAAAACGCTTCTTCAGCCGCTGACAATGCAAATGCAGAAAGCGCTTTTGCAGGAATCTGGAAACAAATAAGCACCGTTACTGACAGTTCTAATGCCTTGCGTTCTCCTGCTGCAGGTTGCGCTACAGCATCCATTACTCCTTTTGATTTGGTTACATGGCCTAAAACAGTTGTGATCGATTTTGGTACTACCAATTGTTTGGGTTCCGACTTTAATAACAGAAGAGGTATCATTACAGCGGTATTCTCTGGTCCGTATTTAGATTCAGGAACAGTTATTACAGTAACGCTAACGAATTACTACCACAATGATTATCAGATTCAAGGTACCCAAGTGATCAAGAACAAAGGGAACAATGCTGCCGGCCACTTGGTTTACAATGTTATTGTAAACAGCGCAACAA
>JBILYL010000149.1:0-6505 GCA_044377775.1 Bacteroidia bacterium | reverse complement strand
CGGTCAAATAAGTCGTATTGAGAATAAATTTATCAATATGAATATAAGCAGGCGTTGGCTCTGCCGGATTATATAGTTCGCATGAGCTCATGAAAACAGCAGCAAACAGGCTTAATGGAAGTAAATAGCGGTATGGTTTATTCATTTTTTAGTTGCTTGGAATTCCTTGTTCCTCTTTATAATTGGATGTAAGCTTCATTTTCTCGATAATTTTATAAGCTACATCCAATGCTTTATATCCATCATCAATACTTACCAAAGGTGTTGTGTTGCTGATTATAGAATCAGCAAACGCTTCCAGTTCCATTTTTATTGCGTTGGTTGGTGAAATTCCCGGATTTTCGAAATAAATCTGCTTTGAGCCTTTCCCGTTTCCAAGGTCAATCGTTACTGCTAAAGGATCAGCCTCTCCGACCACATCGTTTAAGCGGATGACATCAACTTTTTTATCTAAAAAATCAACTGAAATGTAGGCGTCTTTCTGAAAAAAGCGGGATTTGCGCATGTTTTTCATTGAAATTCTGCTGGCGGTAAGGTTGGCAACACAGCCATTATCAAATTCGATACGGGCATTTGCTATATCCGGACTTTCACTCACAACGGCAACACCGCTGGCACTGATTCGTTTAATGTTTGATTTTACAACACTAAGGATAATGTCGATGTCGTGGATCATCAGATCCAATACGACAGAAACATCTGTTCCCCGTGGGTTGAATTGCGCCAAACGGTGTGTTTCAATGAACATCGGACTGGAGCAATAATCCCGGGCAGCAATAAAAGCGGGGTTAAAGCGCTCAACGTGTCCGACCTGAACTTTTACATTAGCCTCCTTTGATAGTCCGATCAGACTTTTTGCTTCTTCAATAGTATTTGTAACCGGCTTTTCAATAAAAATATGTTTTGAGCTTTTGATGGCTTTTGAAGCACAATCATAATGAGTGATCGTAGGTGTTACGATATCGACAGCATCAACAAGTTCGACTAAGCTCTCGATAGAGTTGAAAGCTTTAATACCAAATTCCTTCTCCACGGCCGCAGCAGCATCGGGATTGGCATCATAAAAGCCGATCAGTTCATATTTGTCGATCTCTTTTAATAAACGTATGTGAATTTTGCCAAGATGTCCGGCTCCTAATACTCCAATTTTTATCATAGATGCATTGATTTGTGACAAAAATACTTTTTTCCACAATCGGTTCTTGAAAAAATACTCTTAATTATAACTATACAATTGTTAATTTCGTGCTCAATATACTAAATATGGTGAACGATACATACCGGCATAAAGGTTTGCGAAGACAATTAGCGGGACTTTTAAAAGAAAAGGGGATAGAAAACGAAGAGGTGTTAAAAGCCATAGAAACTGTTCCCCGTCATTTATTCCTTAATAGTTCCTTTATTGAACGAGCGTATGAAGATATAGCTTTTCCGATCGGAGCAGGTCAAACGATTTCCCGTCCGCACACTGTTGCCTTCCAAACAGAGCTTTTAGAGTTAAAAAAAGGAGAAAAAGTGTTGGAGATCGGTACCGGATCGGGTTATCAAACCAGTGTTTTGTTGGAAATGGGGGTAAAAGTATTTACAATAGAACGCCAAAAGGCGCTTTTTGATCTCACCAAAACCTTTTTGCCTTCTATTGGTTATAATCCAAAGTTCTTTTACGGTGATGGATATAAAGGATTGCCCATTTTTGCTCCATTTGACAAGATCATTATTACTGCTGGTGCGCCAATCGTTCCGGATGCGCTTTTGGATCAGCTGAAAGTAGGAGGGATCATGATCATTCCATTGGGAGATAAGATTCAGATCATGACGATGATCAAGAAAATTGCCCCTAAGAAGTTCGAAAAGGTTGAATACGGGGAATTTAAATTTGTTCCTTTGCTTGAGAATAAGGAGTGGGGTGATTAGGGTTATTAACAATCGAGTGTTCAAAACAAAGATATTGTTAACAACTTGTTGCTTTATAAATAATGTTTAACTTTGTCGCACTGAATTTTAAAATTGAATCAATTATTTAATTTAAACTAAACAACAAAAACTATGAAAAAATCAGTACTAGTAATTGCTTTAGCATTTGGCGTAACAGGTGCTTTTGCTCAAGACTTAACATCAAAAAAAGGTGAACCAATTTTGCCAGAAGCAGAAGATTGGGCTATTTCTATGGATGCATCTCCTATCTTTAACTATGTAGGTAATGCTTTTAACGGAAGTACTTCAAACAACGCTCCAGGAACAAGCTGGTTAAACAGTGATCAAACAATCATCGGAAAAAAATTCATCGATGAGAAAAGTGCATACAGAGTTTTAGTTCGCGTTGGTTTTACTAACGAAACAACTAAAGCAATGATTGCTGATGCAACAGTTACAACAGCTCCAGTTTATCCTGAAGTTCCTGCAATGGTTGAAGACAAATTTAAAGTTCGTAACACTAAAATCGGTGTTGGTTTAGGTAAAGAATTCAGAAGAGGAAAAACTCGTTTGCAAGGTTATTATGGTGCTGACGCGATGATCTGGATTGCTAGCGCAAAAACATTGTATGAGTACGGAAATGCTTTGGCAACTTCTGCTCCTATTGTTACTGTAGCTAACTCTACTAACTTTGGTTCAAACATCACAACTGATTCTTACGGAAATGCTGCTCGTATTACTGAGACAAAATCAGGTATGACATTTGGATTAGGTGTACGTGGATTTATCGGAGCTGAATACTTCATCTTCCCGAAAATTTCTATCGGAGCTGAATACGGTTGGGGAATTGGTTTCCAAACAACTGGTAAAGGAAAACAAACAGTTGAGTCAATCAGTGGAACTACAATCGGATCTATTGAAACTGAAACTGCTGGTTCTTCTAAATTCGGTTTTGATACTGACATGAACAACAACACAATCTTTGGTTTCAATGGTTCTGGATCTGGTGCAACTGGTTCTGGTTCAATGAGAGTAACTTTCCACTTCTAGTAAGTAGAAAATATAACAAACAAAAAAGACCTCGAGCAATCGAGGTCTTTTTTGTTTTATACAATTTTGTTATAAAATGTTTATCAGAATATTTTACTGTTTTTTTAACAGTCTGCTGTTGTTGTGTTTGTTTCAATAAAGAAAATTGAATGTTGTAAAACTAAGTAAGCTGTAAAAACAGTTCGGTAATCTCTTCCTCGCTCAAGTCGCGCCATTCCCCAACTTTTAACGCTCCCATTTTTATATTCATAATGCGTACACGTTGTAATTTTATCACCTGGTAATCGAATACATTACACATTCTTCTTATTTGCCGGTTTAAGCCTTGTTTTAATACAATTCGGAACACTCTTCTTGTGTTTGGCTCCGCTTTTATCTTACACGGTTTTGTATGCGCATCTCCGATGTTAACTCCTTCTGCCATTTGTTTTAAAAATTGATTTCGCAAAGGAAGGTTCAGCGTAACAACGTATTCTTTTTCATGCTCGAAATCGGGGTGAATGATTTTATTGATGATCGCACCATTATTCGTTAATAGGATCAAGCCTTCCGAATCTTTATCCAATCTTCCGACCGGAAGGATTTTTTCTTTATGACGGATCGCGTCAATGATATTTCCTTCTATTTTTTCTGTTGTAGAAACAACACCAGCGGGTTTGTTGTATGCGATGTAAATAAATTTATTTTCAGTATTCATAGTTAATTTTATTCAGGTGTCTTTTTCTCCAAACTCCAATTGATAAATCTAATAGGTCAATTTGTGCTTATCTCGAAATAATAAGCAGCAATGTAATCTTTAGAAAAAGAGTAATTATCGGCAAATGTAATTTCAAATGTTGGTAATTGAAATTTATTTTTACATTTGCACCGCTATTTGGTTTTTGATTGTAATAATCAAGATTAAAAGGGAACCTTGTTTAAATCAAGGACTGTTCCCGCAACTGTAAGCTCTTTCCGAAAGGAAAACGTGTTCTACAAACCACTTTAACTGTAAAAGGTTATGGGAAGGTGCACAAGAGTGAGTCAGGAGACCTGCCAAAAAGTAAATGCCATTTGTAGCTTTCGGAGAAAAGGCGAAGAATAGACGAATAATTTCACATTTTTCTATCCTTACAGTTTTACCGTTGTTGCCGATGATTGAGCCATACTGCTAAATCGTTTGTAATGAATTTGTTTAAAGTCAATTGTGTGTTTTTGCTGACTAGCATTTCCCTTTCCGGATATGCACAGGAAAGTGTTGCCGATACGATCCGTCAATTGAAAGTTGTTGAGGTGTCTAGTTCCCGTTTAATTCTTTTTTCTAATGCTAATAAATCAGAAACACTCGATAGCACTCTGTTAGACAGATATGCAAGTTCAAATCTAGCAGACATTCTGGTAAACGAAAGCCAGATCTTTATTAAATCATACGGTTTGGGAAGTTTAGCAACAACTTCTTTCAGAGGTGCAGCAGCAAGCCATACTTCTGTTCTTTGGAACGGCTTTAATTTGCAAAGTCCTATGAATGGAATCATCGATCTGTCTTTGATCCCTGCAAATTTTATGAATAATGTAGCGATACAATATGGTGGTGCCGGAGCGTTATGGGGAACAGGTGCCGTTGGAGGAAGTATACATTTAAGTAACTTTTCAGAAAATAACAAAGGTGTTACCGTTGCAACCACAAACTCTTTTGGAAGTTTTTCGGATAAGAAGCAGCAAGTGAATGTCGAGTTCAGTAAAAAACGGTTGGTTTCTTCCTTGAAAGTTTTTAATCACGAAGCAAAAAATGATTTTCCATTTATCAATATTGCTCAATATGGTAAACCGGAGCAAAAACAAACAAATGCAGAACTAAAGGAATATGGTTTTTTGCAGGAAAATTATTTTACAATTAATAACTATCAAAAAATAAATACGCGGTTCTGGTACCAGTCGAATGACCGGAATATTCCCCCATCTATGACACAAAATATAAGTGTGTCGAATCAGAAAGATGAATTTTACCGTGCAACTGCCGAATGGCAAAGAGTAAAAGAGAAGTTGACCTTGCTGGTCCGTGCCGCTTATTTTGATGAATTTCTATCTTTCACAGATTCACTTATCAACATAGAAAATAAAAGCAGAACAAAGGTTTTTATTTCTGAAGGAGAAACACGTTTCAGTATTTCGAAATACGATCTGTTGAATATAGGAGTGAATAATACATATAGTGAAGCCATCACGGAGGATTATGTTGAAAATTCTCATCAAAACCGCACGGCAGTATTTGCCAGTTATAAATTACATTCCAAAAATAATAATTGGGATGCGGTTCTGAGTGCACGTCAGGAATTTATTGAAAACAAAACAATTCCTCTTGCCCCATCAATCGGAATAAAAGGGAAGATCTTACGGCATTTTTATATAAAAGCGAATGCGGCAAAGCATTACCGCATCCCAACGTTCAATGACCTATATTGGGCGCAAGGAGGGAACCCTAATCTGTTACCTGAAAATGGTTGGAGCGAGGAAGCCTGTCTGGAACATTTGTACAATTTTAAAATGGTTTCCTGGGAGTTGAGTGCAACAGCATTTAACCGCAACATTGATAATTGGATCATATGGCTTCCCAATAATTATGGGATTTGGTCTCCCGAAAATATCCTGACTGTTTGGTCACGCGGATTGGAATACAAAGTGAAAATAAGTTTCCGGAAAAATAAATTTAATTTTCAGTTAAGCGGATTATACAATTATATTTTATCAACGAATGAAAAATCGTCAACAGCTAATGACGCATCTCTTGACAAGCAACTCATTTATGTGCCAATTCAGAATGCACAGGGAAGTATTACGATAGGTTATAAAGGGACAATAATAAATTACACCCAGATATATACCGGATATCGTTACACCTTGTCAGATAATTCAAAATACCTGAAACCTTATTCTGTCGCCAATATTAACGTTTCCCAGACTTTTTTAATCGGCACTTCAAAAATAAAAGTGTTTGCCCAATTCAATAATGTCTGGAATGAAACGTATCAGGTGCTCGCTTACAGAGCAATGCCATTGTTTAATTATCAGATTGGCTTATCAATGCTGTTTAATCAACCGAATCAGAAATAAAAATCAATTAAAATCATAAATAAAATCAATTAAATACAAAGCTCTAATTTTAAAAAATACAATTATGATCAACGCAAATCAATTATTTTTTTTAAGCACATTCGCAATAGCATTTACATTTTCAAGTTGTAAAAAAGATGATCCGGATCCGGAACCGGTTGTTGGAACAATTCCGGGAACCAGTTTTGATAATGGTGTATTTGTTACTAACGAAGGTCCTTTTGGAACGGGTACAGGAACAATCAGTTTTTACAGCCGGAGTTCCGGAAGTGTCAGCAATGATATTTTTGAATCTAAAAACGGTTACCCATTGGGAAACATTGTTCAGTCGATGGAAATATACAATGGCAAGGCATATGTGATTGTAAATAATTCAGGAAAAGTAGAAGTTGCAGATGGAACATCCTTTGCATCAGTAGGAGCAATAACTGGTTTTACTTCTCCGCGTTAT
>JBILYL010000148.1:0-6510 GCA_044377775.1 Bacteroidia bacterium | reverse complement strand
TATCCATGGCAGATCAAATGGCGGTTTGCTAATTGGTGCAGTAATGACGCAGCGTCCTGATCTGGCAAAAGTGGCGATACCTACTGTTGGTGTTTTAGATATGTTGCGCTTTCATAAGTTTACAATCGGTTGGGCGTGGACAAGTGATTATGGTTCAAGTGAAAATAAAGAAGAATTCGACTGTATTATTAAATATTCACCTTTACATAATGTGAAATCAGTAGAATATCCTGCAACACTTGTAACAACAGGCGATCACGATGACCGAGTTGTGCCGGCACATTCGTTTAAATTTATTGCTGCCTTACAGGAAAAACAAAAAGGAGTAAATCCTGTTTTGATCCGTATCGATACCAATGCCGGTCATGGTGCCGGTAAGCCTACTTCCAAACAAATAGAAGAATATGCGGATATCTGGAGTTTTGTATTTTATAATTTGGGCATGACGTATTAAATTTTATTCCTCTTTAGAAAATAAAAACAGGATTACGTAATTATTCGTAATCCTGTTTTTTTTATCGATCGATTACTAAGAATCCTCCTTTATATTGTTGCCCGAAATGTTAATTTTTAGTATTTTCGTTTCTTAGATACTTAAAAAAAAATCTTGATGAAAAAAATACTCTTTTTAACTGTTACTTTTTTATTGTTAACAACAGCGAAGGTGCTGGCTAATCCCGGTGACACCGTTGTTGTTCAGACATTTGCCTTTGGTACACCTCAAAATGCATGGTTTGTATTTCCATCAGACACGACCAGATTTGAGAAGATACTCATGAAATATACGCTGAAATGTAATCCTGCTCAAAGTCCTGCTTGCGGTGAATGGGATTATTTAACCTATACCTACCTCTACGACCATACCGGTTTGTTGGATTCTTCATTGGTTCATCAGCCGATTTCTACTGTAAACGGTACATCTCCTGATAGCATCATGTATATGAACACGCCATCATATTCTTATGATGCCAGTTGGCAATACAATGCTGTTCATACAGATACCGCTTCTCTGAATACTTATTCTGTTGGAGCCGGTTCAACAAATGATGCTTTTCCTTTTGGTAGTTCTGCACCTGTTTCACGAACACAGTATTTATGGAAAGCAAGTGAAATTTCAGCAGCCGGAATGAGTGCCGGAAATATTACGGGCTTACAATTTTATCTGCAATCACTTGGTGCTCAAATGCAGAATATGACAATCAAAATAAAAGCGGTTGCGCTAGATTCTCTTGACCAAGCGACTTTCAATAATTCCGGTTTTACAAGCGTTTACTCTCAGAATACTCAGTTTGCATTGTTGGGATGGAATAGTTTACAGTTAACTACACCTTTTAATTGGGACGGTATTTCCAATTTATTGATTGACATAACGTATCAGAATATAGCCACAGCATTAGATAATGTTGTTGCTGCAAGTACGACCTCTTTTAATTCCGGATTAACAAATTCGGGAACTGATCGTGTTGCTTCTTTTCATACTTATGGTTATGTAGAGGTGCCAATGAATTCGAATTTAGTCGCGATTGATTCATTCGTTACAGTCGCTTTCTGGTGTTTTGGATCTCCTGCAATGCCAATGAACAGCACCGCATTCGAAGCCGTTGATTCCTTGGGAAATCGTTTGCTCAATAGTCATTTGCCATGGAGCGACAGTAATGTATATTGGGATGCCGGTTTTGCAGGGACTTCCTACGACCGAATCAATAAAGCGGCTATCACATCTGAAATTAAAGGACAATGGAATTACTGGACATTTACAAAAAATGTAGCAACAGGTTCAATGAAAGTCTATTTGAACGGTTTGCTTTGGCATAGTGGAACAGCGAAAGTAAAACCGATGAACGGAATAAAAACATTTAAGATCGGCAGAGGTAATTGGGGGGGCTCTCAAACCTACGAGGGTAAGATTGATGAGTTTGCTGTTTTTAATGTTGAATTGAATGCCAGTACTATTCTGAATTACATGAATAAGCAAATCGATGTATTGCATCCGAATTATTCAAGTCTTGCATTGTATTATAAGTGTGATGATGGGAATTATTCAACATTCGCTGATGCTGCTCCCGGAATACACCCGACTGCTTCTTTGGTAAGCGTTGATAATCCTTTAAGAGCCGCATCTGAGGTCATTACTAACTTTTCTCAAACAACATTGCGTCCGAATATTACTTTTGAACAAGGTGTATTCACAACCATTATCGATTCTACCCTTATCGTTGATTCTACAATGAACGCTCCTGTACAGATCGTTATGTATACCGATTCAACAAGTAATCCCGGTTTAGCTACTGATACGTTAACTGTTTGGCCTTCCTATTATAACAACTACATATACAATACTGCCGGTGTGGCAATTGATTCAAGTCTGGTTACCCCTGATAGTACCCTGCATATGGTTTATTATGATTGGTATCGAAAGTTCCCGCAAATACTGCGTTACGAATTAGCAAGATACATTACTCCTTATGGAAACGGATTGAGTTTGGGTTCCGGCTGGACATGGACCTTTGACGTGAGTGATTACAGAACTTTATTGGCCGACAGTGTTCATCTGGCAGCTGGAAACTGGCAGGAATTACTGGATGTGAAATTTTTAATGATCGAAGGTACTCCTCCGCGTGATGTTGTGGGGATTCAGAATTTATGGAACGGTGGATTTAATTATGGTGTTCCCGGTGACCCGATCGATAATTATTTACCTGCATTGATCAGAAATATTCCTGTAAATGCATTCTCTACCCGTTGGAAATCCAGAATTACCGGGCATGGAATGGATACGCCTGAAAATTGTGCTGAATTTTGTGCCAAAATGCATTACTTCAAAGTGAATGGCGTGCAGCAGTTTTCGAAATCGGTATGGAGAGATAATTGTGATGTAAATCCTTTATATCCGCAAGGTGGAACATGGGTTTACGACCGCGCAAACTGGTGTCCAGGGGCAGAAGTATGGACCTACGACTGGGAACTTACTCCTTTTACAACACCTGGTGGAACAGTTAGTTTAGATCACGATGTGCAGGCGTATACGCACACTGGCGGCTGGGATTATTATCAGATTGAAGATCAATTAGTAAGTTACAGTGCTCCTAATTTTACCTTGGATGCCGCTATTGAAGACATTCTTTCACCCAGCAAAGACCAGATGTGGATGCGTTACAACCCTGTTTGTACTGCACCAATCATAAAAATAAAAAATACCGGATCAACTACTTTAACCTCTTTAACGATTACTTACGGAATGAATGGTGCAACACCTTCTGTATACAATTGGACAGGTAGTTTAAATTTCATGGAAATTGCAACTGTTACATTGGGCACATTTAATTGGGCAACTGGAGCTACTGACTTTACAGTTACTTTGAGTAGTCCGAATGGCGGAACGGATCAATATTCATATAATAATACTAAAGTAAATAAGTATACATATCCTGTGGTAATGCCTTCACAATTTGTAATCGAATTGAGAACGAACAATTTACCATATGAAAATCAATATACTTTGAAAGATGATGCAGGAACGATCATTGCTTCCCGAAACGGAACAACATTGGCTGCAAATACGATCTACAAAGATACCGTATCACTGTTGGATGGTTGTTATACCTTTGAATTAACCGATTCCGGTGAAGATGGTTTATCCTTTTGGGCAAATCCTTCTCAGGGGAATGGTTATCTGCGTTTCAAAAAGGTGACTCCTGCAACTGTTATAAAAACATTTGGTGCTGATTTTGGCGGACAAGTATATCAGCAATTTACTGTCGGACTTACCAGCGGTATTGACGATTATATTCTTACTGAAAATACTACTTTGAACGTTTATCCGAATCCAACTGACGGTCATGTTTTTATTGATATAAATATGACCTCGAAGGAAAATGGTACCGTTGTAATTTATGATGTTCTTGGAAAAAGTGTTTTTAATTATGAATTTAAAAATCTGACTGCTGAAAGTATAGAAGCAGATTTGTCTCATTTGCAAAGTGGCGTGTACTTCGTCACTTTTAAATCTGGCAAAGATGTCATAACAAAAAAGTTGATGATCAGGTAATTCATGACAATTCATTCAAAAAATGCCCCTTTGAAAAAAGGGGCATTTTTTTTGCGCTATTTTATTTATTAAATTCTACTTATTAATTTGTAAAAAAAAGAATCATGAAAAAAATGTACGCAGTTGTTCTGATGATGAGTTGTGCCTTTACTTCTTTTGCTGAGAAATTAAGTATAGATAACAATGATCGTTTATCTTTGAAGCAAGCAGATGGAGAAACTTGTTTCGATGAGCAAACCCATATTATAAATGTTGGAGCTGGCTTTGGAAGTCGTTCATATCATACATTATACAGAGGGAGCAGTTCCAGTTATTTAAGGACACCGGCAATCAGTTTAAGCTATGAGCACCCTTTCCCAAAAAAGCTTGGTCCTGGTTTTTTAGGAATTGGAGCCTATTTAGGATTTCAGCATGAATACAACCGTTACAATGGAAGTAACATTGTAAATTCAAATTATTATTATCATCACACCTGGAACCATTATATGGTTGCCGCACGTGCTGCTTACCACTGGGATTTTTTAAATAAAAAAAACGCGGAAGTTTATGCAGGAGCGATTGTGGGAGTGAGAATTGAAACTCATTCGTATGAATCTAATGATCCCGGATCAAATGATCCATACTCCTACAGTCAGGGTTCGGTGTATCCGGCTTATACTGTTTTTGGCGGAGCCCGCTGGTATTTTGTGAAAAATATAGCCTTGTTCGGAGAAGCAGGCTATGGGATTTCTTATCTGACAGGCGGATTTAGTTTTAAGTTTTAATTCAGGATGATATTCAAAAAAAATCCCGCTCCGTAACATACGGAGCGGGATTTTTTAATGCTTATGTTTTTTTAACTCTTCTTTTTTCTGAAAGCAAAAACACAGGCGACAATCGAGAAGGCTAAAAAAAATAAAGAAATGATCAAATTGATTATCCCCGGCTTTATCCCGGGATGCTCAATCCCCCATTCGGTATAGTAACTGATATCAATGATCGCAAAGCTTAATAAGAACGATGCGAAACTCAGAACCATTCCGATGATCGATAACGCTTTCATCGAATTAAAGAGCGGGTAATATTTTGCCTATCGCTTCACCAAATCCTATGCGAAGACCATCTTTTTCACAATATCCGCGAATGATCACACTGTCGTTATCATTTATGAATTTGCGTTCAGTAGCATCAATCATCTTTACAGGTTTTGTTCCTCTCCAGGATATTTCCAGCATCGATCCGTATGAATCCGGAGTCGGACCGCTTATTGTTCCTGAAGCCATCATGTCACCGATATTGATGTTGCACCCGTTTATTGTGTGGTGTGCTAATTGTTGTTCCATTGTCCAATACATAAACTTGTAATTGGAGTGCGATACAAGGTTCTCTTCACCTTTGTCGGGTTGAATGAATACTTCCAGATTAATATCAATGTTTTTATCACCGCTGTATTCCAGGTAAGGTAAGACTTTTGGATCTTGGGTGTATCCCGGAACACGGAATGGCTCCAGCGCATCCATCGTAACCACCCATGGTGATACGGTTGAAGCAAAATTCTTCGACAGGAATGGTCCGAGTGGAATATATTCCCATGTTTGAATATCTCTTGCGCTCCAATCGTTGAACAATACCATTCCGAAAATGTGTTTTTCGGCTTCTGAAGTGCTTACGCTTTCTCCGAGTTTTGTTTCTTTTCCGATTATGAATGCCGTTTCCAGTTCAAAGTCGAGCAGACGGCATGGACCAAAAACGGGCGGTTCATTTTCATTTGGCTTTGTTTGTCCTTTCGGGCGGTGAATTTCTGTTCCTGATATCACGATCGAAGAAGCTCTGCCATGATAACCTACAGGTAAATGTTTCCAGTTCGGTAACAAAGCATTGCTCGGATCACGGAACATTGTTCCCACATTTGTTGCATGATCGATGCTGGAATAAAAATCGGTATAATCACCAACTCTTACAGGCATTTGCATTTGTACATTACTGATGGATTGAAATACTTTTGATCTCGCTTCTTTATTATCGCGAAGATCAGGTGTGTTTTCATTTAATAAATGAGAAATTAATTCACGGACAGCAGCGGTTGTTGATTTTCCTAAAGCAATAAAATCATTCAGATATTGGTTCGTAAAGATGGAATTGTCAATTTTTAGCTTGTCCAAAAAGCCTAGCTTGTTTAAAATAGCCAGGTCCAATACTTGGTCGCCAATAGCAATACCAACGCGCGGACTCGAACTTTGTGTTTTGAAAATACCGAAAGGTAAATTTTGTATCGGGAAATCGCTGTTAGGCTGAACTTCTATCCAGGATTTTAATGAAGGGTCGTTTGCTTTTATCATAATTTTGAATTGAGAGCAACAAAAGTAAGTATTTTTTATAGTACTTAAGACTTGTTCCTTAATTAAGTAAATCAGTTTTTTTTCTCAAATCCCTGATTCCTCAATTAACGTATACTTTGTATCTTTTAATTACTTTTACCTTAT
>JBILYL010000147.1:0-6517 GCA_044377775.1 Bacteroidia bacterium | reverse complement strand
CGACAGATGAAAAGGACGATTCCTATTTAACAGCATACGACATATCAAATTTAGGAAGTATCAGTGAATTGGATCGTATTCAATCGAATCCGGGTTCCAACTCAGTTGTACACAATACGCATATTATTAATGTTGCAGGAAATGATTATGCGGTTACCTCTTGGTACAAAGACGGGTTCACTATCACCGATGTTGGTCGTCCGATCAATATGATTCAAGTTGGAAATTACGATACCTACGCAGGTTCAGGCGGTGGATTTGAAGGTGATTGGGGTGTTTATCCTTATTTGCCTTCCGGAACAATTGTCGTTTCCAATATTGATGAAGGATTATTTGTATTTTCTCCAACCTATGTGCGTGCATGTTACTTAGAAGGAATTGTTACAGATAGTATTTGTGGTGTAACCTTGAATGATGCTGATGTTTCTATTTCGGTTGTAGGAGTTACAGACAGTACTGATATTGTTGGTCAATACAGAACAGGAACAGCAATCCCGGGAACATATAACGTTACCTTTTCTCATTCAGGTTATGTTACCAAAGTATTTACTGGAGTTGTTTTGGCTCCAGGAGTTTTGACAAATCTGAACGTTCAATTGGCACCGATCAGTACAGTAAGTATAACAGGAACCGTTTCAGATGCTATTTCTTCTGCACCAATCGCTGCAGCAAATGTAACCATCACAGATCCTTCAAATACCTATAATTTTACGAGCAATGTTACCGGGAATTTCTCGAGTTGTAATGTGGTAAGTGGAACAAATTACAGTGTGTATGCCGGTAAGTGGGGATATGAAACATATTGTGCTTCGGGACAAACGATCAATACAGCATCTTCGGTTTTGACATACCCATTAACTCCAGGATATTACGATGATTTTACATTCAATTTTGGCTGGAATGTATCGACAAGTGCTTCAACAGGAGCATGGGAGCGTGGTGTTCCATTAGGAACTTTCAATACAGGAATTGCTGCTAATCCGGGACTGGATGTTGCGACAGATTGTTCGAATCAGGCTTATGTAACAGGAAATACAGGTGTTACAGGTTCTGATCAGGATGTGGATAATGGTGCAACAACTTTAACCTCTCCGATCTTTGATCTTACTTCTTATACTACTCCTTACCTTGATTACTCTCGTTGGTTCTTCAATGGAGGAGGAACTGGTGCAGCAAATGATTCATTAACAATTTATGTAAGCAACGGCTTAACGAGTGTTTTAATTGAAACCGTTTTGGCAACAACTCCCTTAAATTCAACATGGGTGCCAAAATCATACAAAATATCAGATTACATAGCGCCTACAGCGACTATGAAAGTTATTGTCCGTACAGCAGATGCTGCACCCGGACATATCTTGGAAGCTGGTTTCGATAAGTTTATAATCATAGAAGGTCCGGCAGGAATTAACGAAAACAATTTAAATAATTCTGTTTCTGTTTATCCGAATCCGTTTACAGACGAGACAAGTATTTCGTATGACTTAAATAATTCCTTAGCTGCAGGTGCATCTGTTTTGATTACAGATGTAACAGGTAAGCAAGTTGCACGTTACGAACTAAAACAGCGTAAAGGAGTTGTGAATATGAGTCCTTCCTTAAGCAATGGTGTTTATTTTGTAAGAATTGTGAATGGTGATGAACAAACAAAGCCAGTGAAGATTCTGAAAATGAAATAAATAACAAATCAGTTAAAAAAAATCCCGTCAGTTTACTGACGGGATTTTTTTTAGAAGGAAAGTCCTAAACTAAAGTCGAACATAAGATGGAGGTGATTGTTGTATAGCAATCCGAAATCGGAAGTATCATATGGGGCAATTTTATAACTGTTGTAATGATAGAAAATAGTGTTTGATTTATATCCGATACCACCGCTGATGTCCATTGTGAGTTTGCCGATCTTACCTACCTGCACACCGAAAATAACATTCGCATTAAAATGGCGGATGTCATAATACGTTTGATTGTAAAAACGGTTCAGTCCAAATGAAAGTTTCGCGTTTGTATATGAAACATGCGGCCCGACATAAAATCCATAAGGAGAATGATGTTTGCGGTTCACCAGATAAAATTTATGAGCATACTGAATACGCCAGCCGTTTACTTTTAATACATCACTGGCAGGAACATTTGCGGCATTTTCTATTGCTTTCCAAAATACATTCTTGCTTAATATACCGATACTCACCTGATCGGATTGTTTTCTGCCGGTAGTAATTTCAGCAGTCAAACGATATTCGGATGTGAACAGCAATAATCCACCGCCTGCTAAAATACCTGTAATACTTGTTTTTAGCACTAGCGGTTGAACGGGGTAGGGTTTTTTCTTTTTAAAAACGGGGTTTAGTTTGATTGTATCGGTTAAGTCAACAGCTTTTGTGCTGATACTTCCCAATATCAATAATGCAATAAAGAAACAGGCGATTCTTTTATCGATCATTCTGTTTTGCTATTAAGATCGTATTTTGCAGTAGGAGTAGCCGCCTGGTTGCTGAAGTCATTCTTCAGAAACTTATAATATCCTGTGATGGCTATCATTGCCGCATTGTCAGTGCAATATTCAAATCTAGGGATAAAAACGTTCCAATCCAATTCGCGTTCAAGTTTATTCAATTCGTTTCTTAGACCGGAGTTTGCCGAAACACCACCTGCAATAGCAATGTGTTTGATATTGGTTTGCAGCGCAGCTGTTTTTAGCTTGCTGAGTAAAATATCGATGATCGTAGATTGGATGGATGCGCAGATATCATTTCTGTTTTCTTCTACAAAATGCTCGTTTCTGGCTGTTTCATTATTAATAAAATTCATGAATCCGGTTTTTAAACCGCTGAAGCTGAAATTAAGTTCAGGAACCTGAGGTTTCGAAAATTTGAATGCTTTTGGATTTCCTTCTTTCGCATACTTATCGATTAATGGTCCGCCAGGATATGGCAAGCCCATAATTTTAGCGGCTTTGTCAAATGCTTCTCCGGCAGCATCATCAATGGTTTCACCAAGGATGGTCATGTTGAAAAAATCCTTAATGAGAACAATTTGTGTATGACCTCCGGATACAGTTAAGCATAAAAAAGGAAAAGGAGGTTTTGTTTTTCCGTCATCATCTATGAAGTGAGCAAGAATATGTCCTTGCATATGATTTACCTCGATCAGCGGGATGTTCAAGCCCAATGCGAATGCTTTTGAAAAGGATGTGCCAACCAGCAAGGAGCCCATTAATCCGGGACCGCGAGTAAAAGCGATCGCGTGTATGTCGTCTTTACTGATTCCTGCTTGTTTTATGGCCTGATCAACCACCGGGATAATGTTCTGCTGATGCGCGCGGGAGGCTAATTCCGGAACCACACCGCCATAGAGTTTGTGAATGCTTTGGCTGGCAACAATATTGGCAAGTATTTTGCCGTCTTTGAGAACAGCGGCAGAAGTGTCATCGCAAGATGATTCAATACCCAATATAACGATTGATTTGCTCATATTTATTAACTTTGCACGACATAGTAGTCAGGCATTTATAACGGTTCAAAGGTATTAAAAAAGTATCAAACATATTATTCCGCATTTTTTCACTGATAATATTTATTTTGTTGGTGGTATTTCTCCTTATACAGGTGAAGAAAGTGCAAGTATATGCGGGTCATAAAGCTTCTGAGTTTCTATCCTCCAAGTTAAATACGACTATACTTATCGGAAGTGTCGACATTGAATTTTTCAAAAAAATTGTTCTGGAAGATGTTTACATTGAAGATCTGCATCATGATACCCTTTTTTATTCGAAGAAGATTAAAGTAGACATCGGGAAATTGGATTTCAAACATCACCAGTTGTATGTGAGTGACATTATTTTGTTTAATTCAAAAGCGAAATTGATCAAATACCTGAGTGATGATGATCTGAATCTACAGTTTATCATTGATGCGTTTGATACCGGTGATACAACAAAAACAACTTCTGCCCCTTGGGATATTCGTTTCGGAGAGGTAACACTTGTGAATACTGATTTTACATATCGCAGTGAACATGATACGTTAGAAACTACAGGTATTAATTATTTCGATCTGCGGGCAAGGAAAATAAACGGTAGAATTACAGATATTCAATTTGAGGAGGACACCATTCATGCAACCGTGGATTATTTGTCAGCGGTGGAGAAAAGCGGATTCGTCCTTCAGAACTTCAGCAGCTATGTGAATATTAGTCCGGTAGGGATGAAGTTTGATGAGCTCCGTATAAAAACTCCGGAGAGTACAATTTCTACCGATCTGAGTTTTAAATATTCCAATTATAGGGCATTCAAAGATTTTATCAATTTGGTGAAATTTAATGCCGAGTTTGATAAAACGCAGTTGGAACTGAGTGATATCGCCTATTTTGCACCACAACTGAAAGGTGTTTTTAGAAATGTTCTTATTTCGGGGAAGGTCAGCGGCAAGGTGAGTGATCTGAAAGGGAAGGATATGGAAATTAAACTGGCTTCCGCCACCGAATTTGAGGGTGATGTTACATTAACCGGTTTACCAAAGATCGATGAAACACTCATTTATCTAAACATTGTAAAGCTAGTTACCAATTATTCTGATCTGAAAGAATTTCCAATTCCTCCGTTTGAAAAACATCAAACCCTAAGTTTGCCTTCCAACATTGCTACTCTTGGAAACATGAAGTTCAGGGGAACATTTACCGGTCTTTACAATGATTTTTATGCCTATGGAAATTTTACATCGGCCCTAGGTGGCTTGTCATCGGATTTGTCTGTACGCCACGACATGCAGTTGGATAAAGAGGTTTACAAGGGGAAATTGAAATCGTATAACTTTGATTTCGGACGTTTCTTTGGTGCCGCTGCTTTGGGAAAAGCATCGATGGATGTGAATGTAAACGGCTCCGGATTAACATTGGAGAAAATTGCGGCTGAATTGACAGGAACAGTTCACACCGTTGAATTCAATAATTATACCTATAAAAATATTGCTATTGAAGGAAATATCGCGAAGCAGATCTTTAAAGGGAAATTAAATGTGAAAGATGAGAATGTTGATTTTGACTTTATCGGTGATGTTGACTTTACCGGAAAATTGCCGAAACTCGATTTTATCACTACACTTAATAAGGCAGATCTGGCCGATTTAAATTTTTTGAAAACAGAAAAGAAAACAGATCTTTCAACCCAGCTGATCATCAATGTTACAGGTAGTAATATTGATAATCTGATCGGACAGATCAATTTTGATAATACGATCTACAAAGAAAACAATGAAGTTTATAAATTAAGTGTCTTTGATCTTTTGCTTGAAACGGAGCCGGATGGTAAGTCTATCAAGTTATCATCCGATTTTGTAGATGCTAAAATTAAAGGTCAGTTTAAAGTCCTTGAATTGCAAAACGCTGTTGAAAAAGTACTGAGCAAATATATTCCTTCTTATTTTGAACCGAAAACAAAAGATAATTCTATTCAGAATTTTGAATACTCCTTTTTATTTAAAAAGACGGATGCAGTTACACGCTTGTTTGTTCCTTCTTTAAAAGTATCACCGAAAACAATGTTGAAAGGAAATTTTAATTCCACGGCCAGTAAATTTACTTTAACCGGTAATTCAGAAAGTCTGAGTTTTTTCGATGTAATCTTCAAGAACTGGACGATCGATGCATCAACAGCTGCCGATGATATGGTTTTTAGCATTGCCAGTGAACGATTATCACTTACTGATAGTTTAGGATTAACTGATTTTGCAATCAATACGCGTACCCGTTCGGATAGTGTGGCAATTGGAATAGTATGGAATAGCCGGACCGAAAAAGAATACAAGGGAGATGTTAAATCAGTTCTGAACTTTAAAAAAGATAAAGTCATTGAATTTAAAATACTTCCTTCCTTAGTTATTTTGTCCGATTCGATATGGAAAGTTGATAACGATAATCTCGTAACCATTGATCCTAAATTTATCCGGATCCAAGAGCTGACATTTGAGCATGGAAGCCAAATGGTTGCTATAGAAGGATTGGTTTCTGAAGATAAAAAAGATCAGCTTAAGTTAAAATTGAAGAACTTTAATTTAGCAAATGTAAATCTCTTCACGAGTCCGGCCGGTTTAAATTTTAGAGGCGCAATTAACGGAGAGTCTATTATTAATGATGTATACCATGATCTGGTATTGACGAGTGATCTTGATTTTAATTCCTTTTTTATAAACAATAACGAGATCGGAAATGGAACCGTTGCCAGTGTTTGGGATAAGGCAAAAGATGCACTATACCTGCATGGATCGTTTGCAAAAAATGAAATTCCGAATATTTTATTTTCAGGTTATTACTATCCTAAAAAAGATGAAAATACGTTAGATCTGGAATTTAATATACAAGCGATGCAGCTCCAGCTGTTTCAACCCTACGTTAAAGAATATTGTTCCGTTTTTGATGGTTTGTTTTCGGGTAGCTTAACGGTAAAAGGTACACTTAAAAAACCCGAATTGAATGGGTTGTTAAGCGTCAATGCTCAAAAAATAAGAGTGAATTATTTAAATAC
>JBILYL010000189.1:0-5688 GCA_044377775.1 Bacteroidia bacterium | reverse complement strand
ATTGGGTTTAAAGTCGATCACTTTTGCTATTCCTAAGGAATGCAATACATGTCGTTCGTATAACAAATCAATGTCTTTTCGGGATATCACATTGATCTGAGCATTCCAAAGCTCATACAAGCCTTGAAGTTGCTTAAACTGCTCTTGCTGAACCTGGGTGATATTCGGGAAATACTTGAGGAGGATGGAGATATCTGACATTGCACTAAATCTTTCCTTCGCTGTTCTTTAATATATTCGCTAAAAACTCTCTTGCTCTGAACAATTGAGCTTTTACGGTTCCCAATGGCAGATCTAATTTTTCAGCGATCTCTTCGTAGGATAACTCATCAAAATAGCGCATCTCTACCAAAATGCGATAGCGAGGTTTTAATTTCTCAACAACCTCACGCATATGCTTCACTTTCTGCTTCTTCACCATATTCTCCTCCGGATTTAAGCCTTCAGCTTTAATATCCATGCTCATCTCCCCTCCTTCATCATTTTCAAACGTACGATCGATCGAAAAGGTGGTCATCTTTTTTCTTCGGATAAAATCAATACAATTGTTGGATGCGATCTTAAACAACCAGGTACTGAATGCATAGTTAGGTGTATATTGACTCAGTCGTTTGAATGCTTTCCCAAATGCTTCAATGGTCAGATCGTCTGCATCATCTTTATTATTAACCATTTTGAGCAACATAAAATATACCGAATCACGATAACGGCCCATCAATTCGGCATACGCCTTTTGATCGCCTTTATCTAATGCAGAACGAATCAAATGAAAGTCGTGAACGGCTTTTACTGAAAGATTCGGGTCAAATTCTGATTCATCCATAATGTACTCGCGCTATTTTTTATGCTTTTTTATTTCCACTTATTTTTTTTGACAAAAATGTTTGATATCGTGATCATCGGATAAACAAACAACAATAGTATTTCTATAAAAGGTGCTAATAATAACAGATCTTTTTCTGCCAATTGCTTCATCGATTTGTTAAAGATAATCATTTGTATTAACAATCGCAAAGCAAAAAGTGATAATACAAGTATTGGTTGAAATTGAAATATCAACGCTACTGCAAAAGAAATAAAGAACAAATACTGACTGATACTTATTGCCAATAAACGAAACTTGCTTCCTTTGTTATAAAACTTGAACGTAGTGACGTGCCTGCGTTTTTGACGAAACCAGGATTTGAATGTTTTCTTTACTCTCGAAACTGTATGATTTGCTACACTTACTTCTATCTTGGAATTTTGTTTTGTTGCTGCTTCATTTACAAACAGATCATCGTCACCCGACTCTATATGATAATGGGAAGCGAAGCCTTTCATCTTAAAGAACAACGATTTTTTATACGCCAGGTTTCTTCCTGTTCCCATATACGTTTTTCCTGCCAGAGCAAAAGATAAATACTGCAATGCGATCATAAATGTATCATAGCGGATGATCATATTCAAAAAACCACTTTGTTTTTCGTATGCTCCGTAGCCCAAAACAATTTCAGTTTCAGCGTTAAAATGCTGCATCATGTTTCGCAACCAGTCTTTACTGTTTGGCCTGCAATCTGCATCCGTAAGCAACATGTGCTCATGTGTAGCCCCTTTTATACCCATCATCAAGGCCACTTTTTTACCGTGGGAATAAGTGTCGTCTTCTTTGATTGTAACAACCTTCAAGTTCGGATGCTTCTGCCCAAACTCTTTCAAAAAATCGGATGTATTATCCCAGGAACAATCATTCACTACCACCACTTCAAACTCGGGATAGTCCTGCTCAAATATCCGAGGTAAAAATTCCACCAGATTATCATCTTCATTGCGCGCACAGATAACGATAGAGGCTGGTGGCGTATTCTCAGGAAGCGTTTTCTTTTTATAGAAAGCAAGACGACTGAAAAAGCCTAAATAATACCACAATTGAATCAACAGCGCAAATGCAAAAACAGCGAATGCAACCAAGCCAAAAGAAAACGTTGAAAATACCGACCAATCCATAATTATATCCTATCCTGTTTAAATCTCTAATTCCAACAAAAATAGATTTAAGTGTTCTATGGTATTCTCTTATCTTTGCGATGATTTAAACAAAGTAATTAACAATTTAACCAACTAATTACGAAAACAAGAACGAAAAACACGAAAATGCGAAAGCAATAAACAGCATCAGCCATTCGTAGATTTCGTAAAAATTCGTTTTCCGATGATATGAAGTTCAGTATTTTACACAAAGACAAAAACAGTAAGGCACGTGCAGGGGAAATTGTAACCGACC
The DNA here is from genome assembly GCA_044377775.1 of Bacteroidia bacterium. Lineage (GTDB taxonomy): Bacteria > Bacteroidota > Bacteroidia > 2-12-FULL-35-15 > 2-12-FULL-35-15 > 2-12-FULL-35-15. The sequence goes on along the minus strand of JBILYL010000189.1, from coordinate 3,425 downwards.
ACGGAACAATCCAAACACCGATTTTCATGCCTGTTGGTACTGCAGGAACGGTTAAAGGTGTTCATCAGCACGAGCTAAAAGAAGACATAAAAGCTCAGATTATTCTGGGCAACACTTACCACCTTTACCTTCGTCCGGGTTTGAAAGTGATCGAGGAAGCCGGAGGTTTGCATAAATTCAACGGATGGAACCGCCCCTTATTAACAGATAGTGGTGGATATCAGGTATATTCCCTCTCTAATTCAAGAAAATTAACGGAGGAAGGTGCGAAATTTACATCTCACATTGACGGCAGTAAGCACTTTTTCACCCCCGAAAACGTAATGGATATCCAACGTGTGATCGGTGCGGACATCATTATGGCTTTTGATGAATGTACTCCTTACCCATGTGAGTATGAGTATGCAAGAAAATCGCTGGATATGACTCATCGCTGGCTGAAACGATGCTGTTCACGTTTTGATGAGACCGAAGGTAAATACGGATACGAACAAACGCTTTTCCCCATTGTGCAGGGAAGTGTATACCCCGACCTGAGAAAAAAGTCGGCTGAATTTATTGCAGCTCAGAATCGTGAAGGCAATGCCATTGGAGGATTATCCGTTGGAGAGCCCGCGGAGGACATGTACGCGATGACCGAGGTGGTATGCGACATTTTACCGGTAGATAAACCCCGGTACCTCATGGGTGTTGGAACTCCTATCAATATCCTAGAGTCTATTGATCTTGGAATCGACATGTTCGACTGTGTGATGCCAACCCGGAATGCCCGTCATGGATTACTTTATACACAAAACGGGATCATGAACATGAAAAACGAGAAGTGGAAAAACGATTTTTCTCAACTGGATGAAAGCGGGACTTCTTATGTCGATCAGGCTTATACAAAGGCTTATGTCAGACATCTTGTACATTCTCAGGAATTATTAGCGGCTCAAATATGCAGTATCCACAATTTGGCTTTTTATTTGTGGTTAGTTACGGAGGCACGCAATCAAATTGTTGCAGGAACGTTTAGAGAATGGAAAAATAAAATGGTACTCCAACTAGGAGTTAGATTATAGAACTTAGTCGATAGTTGGCAGTCAAATTAAATTATAATTCAGCTCCCAACTTTGAACTTTAAACTTTGAACTTTGAAACTGCTTGACAGATATATCATCCGTAAATTTTTGGGGACATTTTTCTTCGCAATGGGACTAATCATCCTTATTGTGGTGGTGTTTGATATCTCCGAAAAGATCGATGACTTTATTGGAAAAGAAGCGCCATTGAAAGCGATTATTTTTGATTACTATTTCAATTTCATTCCCTTTTTTCTCAATCTCTTTAGTCCGCTTTTTACATTTATCGCGGTTATCTTCTTTACTTCTCAGATGGCAACCCGCACCGAGATCGTTGCGATACTCAGCAGTGGTGTGAGCTATACCCGTTTACTATACCCCTATTTACTTTCGGCTACAGTAATCGCAATTTTGTCTCTTTACCTCAATAATTTTGTGATTCCACATGCCACAAAAAAACAAATTGAATTTGAAGATATCTATATCCGGAATCAATTCCATAATCAGGACAGAAATATTCATAAACAAGTTTCTCCAGGAAACTATATTTATCTGGAACGATACAGTACAGACGAAAATACTGGTTATAAATTTTCTATCGAGAAATTCAGCAAGGGAAAACTATATTACAAATTAATGGCTGAAACCATTAAATGGGATAGTGTAAAAAGCAACTGGACCATCAACAATTATTACATCCGCTATATCAATGGAATGGATGAGTTTGTCAAAAAAGGAGAAATCATCGACACAACATTTGCCTTCACTCCAAAAGAATTCGGCAGAAAAGACAACACCGTAGGAACAATGGACTACTATGAACTTAATGCTTATATTGAATCGGAGAAACTAAAAGGTTCAGACAATATCGAATCTTACGAAATCGAAAAATACAGAAGATCCGCTTTCCCATTTGCAACATTTGTTTTGACATTAATTGGTGTTTCCATTGCCAGCAGAAAAATACGCGGAGGAATCGGGATGCACATCGGACTGGGGATCTTCATCAGTTTTACTTTTATAATGTTCATGCAGGTAAGCACCACCTTTGCTGCAAGTGGACTTGTATCTCCCCTTGTTGCCGTTTGGATCCCCAATGTATTGTTCGGATTTTTATCGTGGTATCTTCTTAATAAAGCGCAGAAGTAAGTTGATTAAGTAAATTCACCTTCCTAAATAAAATGCTTATTGTTTGTCAGGAGAAAGGTTTAAATGTCGAAATTCAATAGACAATGTCACTTCGAGTAATTCCGACAAAAGGAGGAATGTATCGAGAAGCGTTCTCGATTCGCGCCACTCCGTTCCGCTACTCGAACTGACAAATTCCGTGTCATTTCGAGCGGAGTCGAGAAATCTAACACGATTTGCAGAAAACGTTTTGTTAGATTCCTCCGCGTTGGCCAATCCCGATAGCAATCGGGAGATCGTTCTAATTAAAATTTCCCTTCAAACACAAAACAATCTCCGAACTCTTTTTTCATTTCAGTTTCCTTTTCAAAGATCCCAAAAACTGTTGAACCGCTTCCGCTCATTGCTGCGTATACCGCACCATGACTATACAATTTCTCTTTAATGCTTTTTATTTCAGGAAACTGTAAAAAAACAGAATCTTCGAAATCATTATGTACAAGCCCTTTCCAGTCCCCGATCGGCAAATTTAAGATATCGTTTTCCAGCGAACGGGAAGGATGCTTGGGCTTTACACCACTGTATGCTTTTGCAGTATTGATATGAATCTGCGGATAAACGAGTACAACAAAATACGCACTCAGATCCAACTTCATCGATTCGTATTCGTCACCTCTTCCTTCAGCGAAAGCGGGTTTATTGCTTATAAAAAAAGAACAATCGCTTCCTAATTGTCGGGCATAATTGTGCATTTCTCCCCAGGAAATGCCCAGTTCAAATTTATCGTTCAATAACTTTATGAAAAAGGCAGCATCCGATGAACCTCCACCTAATCCGGCACCAATAGGAATGTGTTTGTGCAAGTGCACTTTCACATTTGGCAAAGGATAATCCTGAGAAACTAAATGATACGCAAAATAGCAAAGGTTGTCTGTTGCATCACCCGGAATTTCAATACCGGATGAGGAAAACGCAAACCTTTCTGCCCCTGTTTCAGTGCTTTCAACTACCTCTAAAGCATCACATAAATTAACAGGATAAAAGACACTTTGAATATCATGAAAACCATCATCGCGCTTTGCTATGATGTTCAGACCGATATTTATTTTTGCGTTTGGAAATGTGATCATATTATAATAGAATTTACCACTTTGGTACGAAGCTACACAAAGAAAAACAAAGAAAAAAATCTAGCGCGATCCGATAGGTATAGCTAAGTTTTTGAAAGAGCAA
>JBILYL010000169.1:0-5977 GCA_044377775.1 Bacteroidia bacterium | reverse complement strand
TGGGGAATTTGCCTTTCAAAATCTATATGACGAACATCATATTGCTATTTCGACTATAATTTTATATTTGTTAAGAAACTAATTTCTCTTTGCCCATGAATCAAGATCCTGCTTTTAAAGAACACATGAAGAATGCATTGATCCTTTTTGATCAAGGGAAAAGCCTGAAATTTATTGAAGATAAACTTACTTCAAATAATATTGATGCTTCTCATTATGAAATCATTATGAAACAGATCAAACGTATGTGGCACGCAAAAAGAAGTAAGACCGGTACGCAATTTATAATTATAGGTGTTATCCTTCTCGGTGTCGGATTCATCAGCAGTATTCTTCTTCACTTGAATGGTTCCAACTCACTCGATTTCCCCCTTTACGGATTAACAGCAACGGGAATCGTCATTCTGATAATTGGCTTAGTTTACCTTTTCCACTAAATGGCTGATTTTATCGACAAAAGGACCTAGAAAGCACCTGAAATCAAGCCCTCTTTCCTGAGATTTGTTATTCAACCTTTTTTAGTATTTTAGCCTCCTAATAAATCAGGAACGAATGAACTATTTAGATTTTGAAAAGCCAATTGAAGAATTACAAGAACAATTGGAAAAGATTCAGGAAGCAGCAGCAAAAAGTGGTATGGATGTTTCCAAAATCACTTCTGAGATGGAAGAAAAAATCAAAGAAGCACGAACAAAAATCTATGGAAATCTGACTCCATGGCAACGCGTACAGGTTTCCCGTCATCCCGACAGACCTTATACTTTAGCTTATATCGATTATATAACCGGAGGCACATTCATGGAATTGCATGGCGATCGTACCGTGAAAGATGATAAAGCGATGGTGGGTGGTTTTGGAAGTATTGATGGTAAAACCGTTATGTTCATCGGTCAGCAAAAAGGTATAAATACTAAAATGCGCCAGATCCGTAATTTCGGAATGCCGAATCCTGAAGGATACCGTAAAGCATTACGCTTAATGAAATTGGCTGAAAAATTCAACAAACCAATCGTTACTTTAATTGATACTCCCGGTGCTTTTCCTGGATTGGAAGCAGAGGAACGCGGACAAGGTGAAGCAATTGCAAGAAACTTGTTAGAAATGTCTCAATTGAAAGTACCTGTTATTTGCATCGTTATCGGTGAAGGGGCTTCCGGTGGTGCATTGGGAATAGGAATTGGTGATAAAGTATTAATGTTAGAAAACACTTGGTATTCTGTAATTTCTCCTGAATCTTGTTCTTCCATCTTATGGAGAAATTGGAACAATAAGGAGCGTGCTGCCGAGGCTCTAAAACTTACTCCAAATGATATGTTAGGGAATAAACTAATTGATGGAATTGTTCCTGAACCGATTGGTGGAGCTCATACTAATCATGAAGAAACCTTTAAGATTGTGAAGGAAGTCATATTGAAAAATCTGGCACAACTTGAGAAATTAGATCCTAAAAAACGTGTAGCTCAGCGCATCGATAAATTTTGCGCAATGGGTGTTGTGAATGAAGAGGAATTGTAAGCGATATTTTTTTATATAAAAGGCTCTGAAGTATATTCAGAGCCCTTTTTTATATAATGAACCTTCGACCAAAATTCAATCACTGTGATCTATAAAGAAATTTCCTTATAAAACATTAGTGCTATTGTTTATTCGGATTCAAATTTGAAGAAGAAAATTAAATTTGAAATTCTATCCTATAACCTAATTGCAAAAAGAATGATTCCAGCTTACAATTTTCTTTTTGTTCTTTTGGGCTTGATCAAAAAAGAACAAAAAATATCAAATTAGCATAATCACTAGCATACTTCGATAAACGGAATACTATTCTATAAAAAAACAAACTCCGCTAATTTATCAGGATTACTCAACTTCGCGGTTTTACTTACTCCATCCCAAGTAATATTAATCAGATTCGACTGCTCTGGAAAGCTTTCGTACAATAACGTATTTAAAATCGAAACCGTTCCTTTTTCTTTAAAATGAGAAACTTCCAAATAACACCAAACCGCATCATTCTCTATTTCATACCCGACATATTCCAACTTTTGCAACTTCCCTCCTACATTTATCTTGAAATTTTTATTTAGATAATTGAACAAGAGCTGTTCTACCTCCTTGCTTTTAAAGGAAAGTGACAGGTCGATCTTTTTATTTTCTATTTTACCTAATACGGATTCAAGATCATCGATAAATAATTTACAACTTACGTCCAAAGTGTGTTTGGGGGTATTGATCTGCACCTCTGTCAGGCTCAGATAGTATTTATGAACCGGAACAAAAGAGTTTAGCAATAACATGCTGCATAAAACAACACCCGCAATTCGTAATGAATTAATAAGACTTACCATTTAACAAATTTACAGAAATACCATAAGCTATACTAACCATTCATCATAAATGCGTGTCACTTATACGATTTTTGCTTAGATTTATTGAAAATTAAAACGTTGGCTCAATAATGAAAAAAATCTGCTCTGCAATCATCGCTCTTATACTATCACAGAACGTAAACGCTCAAAACATACAGAACAATCCGAAATCAAATCATGGAAATAAATTCGAACAATTGGGAACGATCTTACCCGATGCGAATAATTTCCGTTCCGCTTCAGGAGCCCCGGGAAGTCAATACTGGCAACAAAAGGCCGATTATGTTATTGACGCTTTTCTGAATGAAAAAACATTAACGCTTGAAGGAGAAGAACAAATCACGTATACGAATAATTCCCCTGATGCCCTTTCATACCTATGGCTGCAGCTTGATGAAAACGAACATAACCCAAACAACGAGTCCAATTATTTTAATAGCAGCAAGATCAATCAACCGGTAACAGATATACAATTGGAGGGGCTAGATGTAAATAAACAACTGAAAAATGGCGGAGTAAACATCATTTATGTTGAAGATGCTGCCGGTAAAAAAATCCCTTATACTATTAATTATACTATGATGCGGATTGATATGCCGCAAGTATTGAAGTCAGGTCAACAATATATATTCAAGATAAAATGGAATTACAAGATTCCCGAGCGTATGAAAATTGGTGGCCGGGGAGGTTATGAAATGTTTGAAGACAATGGGAACGCGCTGTTTACAATTACACAATGGTATCCACGGATGTGTGTTTACAACGATTATGGTGGCTGGAACAACAAACAATTTACCGGCAGAGGTGAATTCTCTTTAGCATTTGGCGATTACAAAGTAAACATGACCGTTCCTGCGGATCACATCATCGCTTCAACGGGAGTATGTACCAATTACAACGAAGTACTTAGTGCGGAGCAATTAGCTAAATGGAAAACAGCACAAACATCGGACAAGCCGGTTGAGATTGCAACACTTGCTGATGCAAAGCTGAAGGAAAAAAATCCGGATAAAACAAAATTCAAAACATGGAAATATACAGCTGAAAACGTACGTGACTTTGCCTGGGGCAGCTCGCGTAAATTTGTTTGGGATGCAATGGCAATCAAGCAAGGTGATAAAAACGTAATGTGTATGAGTTATTATCCGAAGGAATCTTACGCTCTTTATAGTAAGTATTCAACAAAAACAGTTGCTCACACCATTCGCACGTATTCAAAATACACAATTGATTATCCATATCCGACAGCAATAAGCGTTGAAGCTGCAAACGGGATGGAATACCCGATGATCTGCTTTAATTACGGAAGAACAGAAACAGACGGGACGTATACTGAACGTACAAAATACGGAATGCTTGGTGTGATCATCCATGAAGTGGGACACAATTTCTTTCCGATGATCATCAACAGTGACGAACGCCAGTGGAGCTGGATGGACGAAGGCTTAAATACGTTTGTTCAATTTTTGACGGAACAGGAATTTGATAACAACTACCCATCCAACCGCGGACCGGCTCATAAAATTGTGGACTATATGAAATCTAGTAAAAATGAATTGGAACCCATCATGACCAACAGTGAGAACATCAATAATTTTGGTGCAAATGCTTACGGAAAACCTTGTACCGCATTAAATATTCTACGTGAAACAGTAATGGGGCGCGAACTGTTTGATTTTGCTTTCAAGCAATACGCTACACGTTGGGCTTTCAAACATCCTACTCCTGCTGATTTTTACAGGACAATGGAAGACGCTTCCGGTGTCGATCTGGATTGGTTCTGGAGAGGGTGGTTCTATGATACCGATCCTGTAGACATTGCCTTGGACAGCGTAAGTATGTTCACCGTAAAAAACACCAAAGAAGTTCCTGAAAAAATGGAAGTCTTAAAAAGAAAGGAAATCCCGGTTGAATTTGAACATGTTTCAAAGATCAGAAACAAACAAAGTGGAATAAAATTCTTGGTAGATACAGATACGGCATTGAGGGATTATTACTATTTCAACAAAACCAAGACAGATGATTTCCCGGCAAAAACAGAGGTCAATAAAAATGAGAAATTAAAAGTAATGTCGGATGATGAGATGAAGGCTTTTGAAAACAATTTCTACTACGAACTTACATTTTCAAATAAAGGTGGATTGGTTATGCCAATCATCATCCAATGGAATTTCGATGACGGTACTTCTGAGATAGAACAGATCAGTGCTTACATATGGAGAAAAAACGAGAACAAGGTCACCAAAGCATTTGTGAAATACAAAGAAGTGAAATCAATTTTGATAGATCCATTCAAGGAAACAGCCGACATTAACGAAAGCAATAACTCCTGGCCGAAGATGACTACAAAGTCCAGATTTGAGATCTATAAAACAAAACGAACAGGCAGAGGCGGTGACAATAACGAGATCAACTTTATGCAAAAAGCGAAAGACAAAAAATAAAAAAAACGGTACAATAACAATTGTACCGTTTTTTTTATCTGTCAGCCACCTCTTAACTTGTATGATCGTTCACGATCAGCCATTTGCCATCTATCAATTTCCAAAGCAAAGTATAATATCCTCCAACATCCCCTTTTTCTCTTTTCAAATTCCATTTACCGATCACATAGCAAGATGTTTCGGACAATTTCTCAACAGTGATTATAGAGAAACTCAAAATCCCCATGGTCGCTTTATCAGGGTAGCTCTTTTTGTAGTTTGCCAAAGTGTTTTTCCAACCGAAAGTAATCCCACTCTTCCCTATAAACTTAAGACTGTCATCGTTCCAATATGAACCCATAAAACCATCTATGTCACCTTTGTTCCATGCAACTTCCTGATCTTTCATAATTTTTGTGATGACTATTTTTAGATCTTCTTCCTGAATTTGAGAAAAGGTTTTCATTGCAAATAAGATTGGTGTGAATAATAAAAGTATCTTTTTCATGACTGTTATTTTTAAACTATATTAAAAGTGATCAATTGTCAGTTTGAGTGTTTCTTGACCTTCAATCAAAAGAAATGTATCAAGTACAATAGAAAAGTTGCGCTTCTCGGTACAACTAATTCCCTGCAAAATCTCCTCCGTTGCAGGAGAATCAGCTGAAGTAAATCAGGAGTTAATCAACTTACAAACGCTCCGAAACCTAGCCTCCGATAGTCACAACAGTCCCACCTTCTTCCGCATCTTTTACAGGCGCTTTATCAGTAAACGAACGCACATTGTTATCCGGGGTTCTGTCAATCAATTTATTATACGGATCGATTCCTGCTTTAACAGGTTCTTCTGTTAACAGTATTTCAAATTCCATTTTATTTTTATCAATCTTCCGTTTCTGAAGGTACAATTCTGTTTCTGTCTTTTTACCTTTCTGCTCCTTGCTGCCAAACACACCAATATCGATCCAATCTCCTATAGCCACATCTTTCATCTTACCCAAACTATCGGCTTTCATTTTTTTACATTCTACAGAAATCTTTACCAGGTATTTCCCATCCTTTGTTTTTGTATACGAACAGCTTGTTGTTTTATTTTCATACAAAGTGATCGTTTCAAACATATCATTGATAATATATTTTAAACTGTCCGGTGTTGCCGCTTTAATAAAACTCAGAAATTCGACCGAA
>JBILYL010000180.1:0-5875 GCA_044377775.1 Bacteroidia bacterium | reverse complement strand
CCTTCAAGGCATACATAACAATACTTCCTTTATTATAATGAATGTATTGTTGGTTTTCAACCAACATCAACGGCCGTTCTTTCTTTCCTTCCATTGCTCTGCCCTGCAAATAATTATTCATTTCATACTTCAGAAATTTCTTCATTGCTTGTTTCCCGAATTCCTTTTCCATCACCATCAATGCTGAATACTGACTCATACTTTCTGACATTACTGTTGCACCCTGTACATTTCCTCCAATTACCTGATGCGCCCACCACTGATGCGCCACCTCATGTGCCGTTACATAAAATGGATAATCGATGGATTCGGAATCTGTGGTATCCACCTTGGCGATAAATCCGATTCCTTCGGAAAAAGGAATGGTATTCGGAAAGGATTGCGCAAATGTTGCGTAACGTGGAAATTCTAAGATCCGGACTTGTCGGTGCTGATAAGGACTAAAGTTCTTTGTATAATAATCCAACGATTTTTTTATCCCATTGATCATTTTATCAATGTTATATTCATGTCCTTTGTTATAATAGATCTCAATGGCAACATCTTTACCCGGAGCAGAAGAGTTTTTCCATTTGTCACGCTTCACTTCATAGCGTGCAGACAGGAAGGAATAGAAATTCAAGATCTTACAATCCATTTTGTAATGAAAATATTTCCGGTTGCCCTTCTCCCATTCCTTAATGAGGTATCCGGGTGCAATTGCGATCTGATCTTTAACGGTACTGAGGGTACATTCAAAATCGATCCAATCAGAATCACTGGAGATATAATTATTCATCCTTGCAAGCGAATCGTTTACATCTGCCATGCGTTCCTTTTTGCCCAAACCGTATTTTTTACGATCAGAATCATCGGAGAGCTCTGCTCCTTCCGCATAACCAAATCCCGGCAAAAAAGAGCTGTTGAAAAATGAACCATTGTATACGATCGCTGTTCCTGCATCTGAACTTTTAAATCCTTTCGGAAAATAATCTAAACTCATTTTCACTTTGATGGAATCACCGGGTTGCAACGCCTTAGTAAACGTATATATTCTGAAACCATTCTCTTTATCGTCCAAGGAAAGTGTTGCTCCACGATCTGCGGGAAAGTTCATTGAAATCAGATTTATTTCGGAATACAGATTCACTAATAAACTATCGACAGGCTTTTGGGTTTTATTTTTAATAACATAATAACCATTCATTTTAACACCTCGTCTGCGTGGATAGATGTCCACATTCCAATTAGCCGCAACAATCCTTGGCTGCGGTGTTTTTGAATACCGCTTGTATTTTTTTTCAAACTCGGCTTGTGCCTTTTCCTGATCTTTTGCTGAAACATTTTTATTTAGCACATTGGTATTGTAAAAAATAAAACCACCGAAAAGCAAAAAGGACAATACACTTAATGTCATTGCTAATTTCGACTTGGCCGAAAACGATTTTTTAGCGATACGGAAACGGATCTTAAATCCTTTTTCTTTCCCACGGATCCACATCAGATTTGAAAAGATGATCAGTATCATCGAAAAACTGATCCAATACGATTTAAAAACCACAAATGAAAAGAGCTGGTGTCCGAAACCATTCATATCAGAATATACAAGTCGAGGACCACTACTATTAAACTGATACAGGCCATTATTCCAGCCCATGCTGCTCGATAAGAGCGGAAGCACTACGATAAGGATCGCGGAGATAACATACCCGACAAACTTCTGATTAAAGATCACCTGCATCGACATCGACAATACACAGAGAAGGATAAGTCCGATCAATTTGAATCCAAACAAATCCTTGATATATAACATAACTTCAATGTTATAATATTCGTTGTACAGCTGGATGAATATTCCTGTAAACATAATGATCAGCAACAAGGTCATTTGCATCAGAATCAATCCGATCAGTTTTGATAAAAAAGAAGTCCATGTAGAAATAGGTGCTGCACCTACCAACTCATCGACCTTCGAATCTTTTTCACGCCACACAACAATACCTGAATAAAAAACAATCAGTATCGGTGCGAAAATCATAAAAATAATGCCACTTATCTGGAGTACCTGATAGGTGACCATTAGCGTTGGCGTACCATAAATAGCAGCGGAGACAGGCGAAACCAATGTTAAAACCAGCACACACAGCAATGCAATGATCAAAAAGAAAATGGTTTTAATCACTTTAAAATATTCAAACTTTGCAAGAAACCAGATCTGAAATAAACTAAATTTAAAGTTAAATACCTGTGTTACTTTCGGAAGGTCGGATAATGAAAGTAATGGCACAGAAGCGATCGATTTTATTTCCTGCTTTTTTCTTCTGAACAAAGAAAATCCAACCGGATTATTAAACTGGGAGAACTGAAAACGATAAAACGTCAATGCGCTTATCCCCATAGCGATGGCAACCCACATCAATCTGTTATAAAGCAAAGTTCCACTAATCGGAATCGATAAAAAATTTTGTTCCTCAGCCGACCAGTATTTGGTTGCATTAGCATATGCCTGATCACCAAAAGGATCAAGCATTGCAGATATATCTTGATTTTCGATGTCTGCCAGTAAAATGGGTGAGATCCCTTTTAATACCAGAAGAATAATTGCTCCTACATATGCGGAGATCATATTACGGGAAAAAGTAACAACCGAAAAGAAAATAGCACCAACTAATAATGTATTCGGAATTACAAAAACCACGAATGGCTGAATATAATTCATCAGATGAAATTCGCCCAATCGCTCTGCTTCAATGCCCGGTATTGCGCATGCTATTATATGTCCTAAGGCCGATCCGGTAATTACAAACAATGCAATCAAGAAAGAGGCCGAGAATCGCCCGAACATATATCCGAATTTTGTTATCGGATTCGTGAATAAAAGGGGATGCATGTTATACTGAAAATCTTTATACACTGCCGGTGCGATAATCGTTATCAGAATAATGATACCAATCAGATCGGTGTTGATTCCATTCAATGTTTCGGCAATCGCTTTCGCGGAATTGATGGTAACATTTGTATCCGGTGCAGAACCGATCAAACCTCCCAATGCTGCCGTAACAAGCAACGAAAGAGCTAAGAATACAAAAAAGAAAATATAAGTAGCCGGCTTTTTCAGCCAAAGTTTTAATTCGAAGGAAAAAATCTGTAAAAACATATTTTAAAATTAATTCGTTATACTATTGTTTGAGTGCTGTCACTGCTGCTTACCACTGAGAGCCAGGCATTTACATTTTAGTTCGTGATCGTTGCAAAATAAACATCTTCCAGATCAGCAATTAGCGGCACAAAGGATGCATCGGGTTGCGTATTTCCAAAAACATGGATCTGAATTTTACCTTCTACCACTTTCGTGGAAATCACACGGAATGCTGTTTTATGTTCTGTTAATTGTTCTTTATCGATCAACTTCATCCAAATCTTTCCTTTCATATCTTCTATCGCCTGATTCGGCTTTCCGTAAAGTAAAACTGTTCCTTGATTCATGATCGCCATGTTCGAACAAAGATTCCGGACATCTTCTACAATATGAGTAGATAGGATCACGATAATATTCTCTCCGATCTCACTCAATAAATTATGAAAACGATTTCTTTCCATCGGATCTAATCCTGCTGTAGGTTCATCTACAATTACCAATTGAGGATTGCCTAAAAGCGCCTGAGCAATTCCAAACCGTTGACGCATACCTCCCGAATAATCACCAATATTCCGTTTTCTTGCTTCAAATAAATTTGTTTGATTTAATAAAGCTTCACATATTTCTTTCCGCTCCTTCGGATTATTGATCCCTTTTAAAATAGCAAAATGATTCAGCATATCCCATGCGGATACTTTCGGATAAAAACCAAAATCCTGCGGCAGATAGCCCAATACTTTTCTTACTTCTTCTTTTTGATTTAACACATCAATATCACCCAGCATGATCGTTCCACTGTCGGCTTCCTGCAATGTTGCAATGGTTCTCATCAAAGATGATTTGCCGGCACCATTCGGACCAAGAAGTCCGAACATGCCACTTCCAATTTCCATATTGATATTATTCAAGGCCTTAAGGCCATTTGAATATGTTTTTGAAAGGTTGTTGATCGATAAATTCATATTATGGGGGGGTATTTATTTAGACACTATGACGGTTTAGTTTTGTATTTGTTACAGCAAAATATGGTTCAATTCTTTTTCAAAGATTATTTTCAGTGCTCTTCTACACTTTTTCAGATGACAATTCCATAGGCTTCATTAAAGGCATCCAGAGCATAATCATAACTGGCATAGGCAAAGCCTTTGTGTCCCCAGTCGGTTCCCCAACTGTTACGGATAATAAAATGGGTTGGCGTATAGCCAACGATCGACATGGCATGTCCGCCATCAATCGATTTTTTATCATACTTTGTGAGGAGTCCGTCCGACTTAACATAGTTCCACGATTTATCACAATCCAAACAAGTAAGAATCGGTCCGTGAAAGGCTAACCATTCCTTGAATAATTTTATTTTTTCTGATTTTTTCTGTGCCAGATTAAAATACGCTTTTACCTTATATTTTCCAGCAACCTTCAAGAAATTGGCTTCTTTGATCTTCACTAATTTCCCATCAAAAGGGAGGTGCTCCGCCTTTAAAGAACCATATCTACGGGTCACTTTTAAAGCCGATTTTAAGCTGGTTCCTGAATCATCAATAAAGGTGGTTGGATAATCAATATATTCATCCATTTCCTTAGAAGCCATCCAAATAAAACGAACAGACATTTGTTCTCCTTGTTTTATTTTTCTTGCTTTCGTAAAATGATATCTCAAAAGCGAATCCGCAGTTGCCCATCCAACGCAAGCGCCTGTCGCTCCCTGATTTCCGATTTTCCACCATTTTGCCCTCAGATCAACTTGTTCAGGAAGGACCTTCTTCTTCGGACTCAAGCCCATTTTTTTTGCCTTGTCGATATGCCAGTCATCTTGTTTGTCGCGGGATGCAACACAATTGAATATACGTATTGATTTTGCCATAACTTTATTTGCTTAATGCAACCTTTTTTGCGGATTTTACATCTAAATAGAGAATTTTGGTTAAAGATATTCCCTTATTCTATACCTTTCAAGCAAAAATATTTAAATATCTTCTTATCCTTTAAATTAACTGATAATAATGAAAAAGATTCTATTTACTTTATCCGCAATGACTTTGTTGATTACAGCAAATGCGCAAGAAAAAAAAACTGAGAACTGGTCAAACGGTAACAAAAAAAGCGAAGGCATTATCATTGGAAATCCCGTTGATGCGTCTGCGCCAAAAGAAACCCAAGCACGTCAAGCTGTGACTATTATCAAAGATGGAAAATGGACAAACTGGTTTGAGAACGGAAATGTTCGTACCGAAGAGTATTATAACAAAGGAAGTATGACCGGCAATTGGAAAGTATGGTATGATAATGGACAACTGGAATCTGACATCAATTTCATCACAGGAAAATCAGCTCATTTTCATAAAAATGGCAAAAAACAAAGTGAAGGCGGGATCGCTGATGGAATGGTCAATACTGGAAAATGGAAAGGGTACCACGAAAACGGCAACTTGAATTATGAGGGATCTTATTCAGCGAACGGACAAAAAGAGGGCGTTTGGAACTGGTATGATGAAACAGGAAAAGTAACGACCATTCAAACATATCTGAACGGAGAGTTAGTAAAATAATAGCTTCTTTTTAAAAGATAAAATGCCCTTTATTAAAGGGCATTTTTTTTGGACTTACTAATGAAAACCGATACTGCCTAAAAAAGCGATCAGGTGTTTGCTCGAAGTCTCCCATCAAAAAACAGGAATGATCCTACTTCCCTCTTAATGCAAAACAAAAATGGTCCTTCTATTTCAGAAGGACCTTTTTTTAACATTCATAATTACAAAG
>JBILYL010000018.1:0-18754 GCA_044377775.1 Bacteroidia bacterium | reverse complement strand
GTTGTCGGAACCACAGGATGTAATTCAAGTATTCAAGCCAATGCTTCATTAACAATCAATAGTGGAACCATAAATCTGACACCCGGTAATATAACTGGTGGTGGAGGAAACGGAACCCTTAACGTTACCCCCACGCTTACAATAGTGGGCGGAACAGTCAATATTAATTCAAGCACCGCTACTGCAGGAACAACAGGATCTAACGGAACCATCGCTGTTACGGGTAACTGCGCAATTAATACGGGTGCTTCAACTATTAATGTAACATCAAGTACAACGACCGGTGGCGGTGGCAACGGTACATTCACTGTTAGTGGGACATTTATGATGAGTACAGGAACTTTAAACCTCTGCTCTACTTCCAGTGCAGGAACAGGAAACGGTCTTTTAGATATTGAAGATGCTTGCAGCTTTACTGGAGGAACATTTAATATTACTTCTTCAACAACAACAAATTTTTCTTCAGGTAAGGGGACTTTAAATGTAGGAGGCAATTTCACTCATACAACTATTGCTTCGGCATTTTCCAGAACGGCAACTTTAGCAAGTGCTAACGGTACAATTAATATTGATGGACTGATTAATCCTCAGACCATCGAAAGCACTTATGGATTTACCGGTACAATCGTGTTCAATATCAGCCAAGGAGGTTTGGCAGCTGTTAAAGCAACTATTCCAGGAGGAAAAACATTCATAGTGAATTCTGGCACAACTCTTAATTTAAATGACAACAGTGCTAATACCGGGTATGATTTACAAGTAGTAGCAACAGGTAATCTTAAGGTTTCCGGAGTTATGAATGTAAATGATATGGCAACTTTAGATCTTTTAAATTACGCTATCATAGACGCTTCAACCGGATCAGGTTCTTTTAATTTAATTGACGATGCACTATTAATAACAAAACATTCCCAAGGTATTACAACATTGCCATCTGGCGCGTTGGGGTGCATTCAAGTTACCGGTGGGAGAAGTTACAGTTCTTCCGGTAGCTATACATTTAATGGTGCAGCGGCACAAGTGACCGGAAACGGATTGCCTCCATCATTAATTTCACCTTCGGTATTAACAATTGCAAATAACTCATCCATACTAACTTCTGGTGTTACATTAAGCCAAGCAACATCCACGACAGGAACATTAACGCTTACGCAAGGACGATTTATCACATCTTCTGCTTTGTTTACAATTGAGGATGGAGGAATTTGTTCAACAACAGGTTCCATATCAGCCTTTGTAGATGGACCGATTAAAAAGGTCGGATTTACTGCGGCAACTCCTTTTATTTTTCCAACTGGTGATTTATATAACATTATTCCTGCTTCCGGATATGTAGTTGCTGTAAAATGGGCCAGAATTGCCATTACATCTTCAACAACATCCACGACAGATGCTTTTACAGCAGAATACCACAAAAGAGATGATCCTTGCTCAACCAATCAAGTTGTTAGCAATACAAATGGTTCGGGTATTGATCACGTGAGTTATAAGGAGTATTGGGATTTAACACGCAATTTTGGAACTGTAACTCCCCAAGTAAAACTATACTGGGAAACTGGTTCTCCTTCAACTTCTTTAGGAAGTGCAATTAGTTCACTTCCCGATTTACGTGTTGCAGAATGTATTACGTCAACATGGACAAATAAAACGGGAGTTGTTACAACGACAGGTTCAGCTGCTGGCCCAGGCACAATTGTATCAACCCTTGCAACAACATTTACTACAAATGTAGCAATGCCATTCACATTCGCATCTGCAACTGGAGTCAACCCACTTCCGATCGAATTTTTATCGTTTACTGGCTCTGCAGCGATAGCAGGAAACCAATTAAACTGGTCAACAGCATCTGAAACTAACAACGATTTCTTTGAACTTGAAAGAAGCAGTAACGGAACAGAATTTTCAAAAATCGCTTTCGTGGAAGGAAATGGCACTTCCACCTCCATCATTAACTATTCGTATTTTGATGATGCTCCGAGTAACAGTATTAATTATTACCGCTTGAAACAAGTCGATTTTGATGGCGCGTTTACTTATTCTAACTTGATTGAGATTAAACGAAATGCAACTGACAACACTTCTGTTTCTGTGTTTCCGAATCCAAGTAGCGATCTCGTGAATATTGAAGCATCCGACAATATTTCATCTTTATTAATATACAACATGCTTGGTGAAATTGTTTTTTCAACAAGCACACAAAGAAGTCTTCAATTCGATCCGATCGCAAAAGGAATCTATTTGTTGAAAGCAATTTCCTTTGATGGCCAGGAAACTGTCACACGATTTATAAGAAACTAATCCGTTCATATTTATAAGACAAAAAAAATCCCTCCGAAATTCGGAGGGATTTTTTTATGAATACTACTTAATTAATATGGGTGAACCCACTCAACATTTGACAAAGTCGGTTGAATACTCATTACAGGAATCTTAGAATGATTAATGATCTGTTGTGCATATGTTCCCATCAATCGTCCTGTGATATTTTCATCCTGATCTGTCATGATAACGATCAAATCAGCATTGATTGCTTTTGCATAATCGTAGGTTGTTTTCGCTTGATTTTTTCCATCTACTGTTTTGAGTGAATAAGGCAAATCACATTTTTTAATGTATTCTTCTATCTGATCTAATTTGATCTCAAATTTCTTACGTTCTGTTTCGTCATCTGAATCAGCTAAACCAAGAATATGAATTTTAGAAGCGAAATGTTTTGCTAATACAATAGCGTGATTTACTTTTTGACGTGAATGAGCTGAATCATCTATCGGCAATAAAATTTCTTTGAAACCAATTTTCTTTGAATGTGCCTGAACGGAAACGACCGGACACTCAGATTGTGTCACCATTTTAAACGTATTACTACCGATAAAGAACTCGACAACACCGGAAGTACCATGAGTTCCCATAACAACAAGATCAACATTATGTTCTTTAGAAACTGAGAGAATCTCATTAAAAATGTTTCCTGTTGATGAAACAGACGTTGACTTAACGCCATATTTAGAACGAATATTTGTAGCGACTTCGCCCAATTTTTTCTCGATCGCATTCATCAGATCACTCGGAGGTGAAACTCTTAATTCGGGAGCAACAATGCTAAACTGTTCCCAATGCTTTTCTACAACATGCAACAATACTAATTCAGCTTTGAAGAGCTGAGCAGTAAATCCGGCATGTTCTATCGCGAGCATAGATGTTTCAGAGAAATCAATTGGTATTAAAATTTTTTTAATGTCGAATGCTTTCATAAAAGAGAGATTAAGTTATTAATAAGGGTTAGGAAATGTTGTTGTATCTTTTTTTGGTAAAGGGCGAATGCTTAATACAGGAATCGTTGAATGATTGATGATTTCCTGCGCAGAAGAACCGATAAAATATTGGGTAAAATCAACTTCCTGCTGCGTCATGATCATGATCAGATCTCCTTCTACTTTCGTAGCGTATTCTAATATATTTTCGGCCAATGACTCTTCACCTTTTATACCTTTTATGATTTCGGCTGAACAGTCGATCTCTTCTTTCTCTAAAAATGCTTTCACCTGCCCTAATTGTCGCGTGATACGATTCACCACAAATTCATCTGTTGTAAATAAAACAGAAACGACACGGATAGTGGCTCCGCCAAATAATTTAGAGAGTTCGATCGCCTTCGTTACTTTCTCTCTTGTTTCTTTCGAAAGATCAAGTGGCAATACGATATTTTTACATCCCTTGCGATGATGTTTTCCTTTTATAGTAATAACAGGCACATTGGACTCACGCACAACACGCAAGGCATTCGATCCGATAAATCGTTTTCTTTTTCCATCATCACCATTTGTTCCCATAATGATCATTGTAGCATTGATCAATTCAGCTACTTCAGCCACTTTTTCATAAATTGTGCCTTTAGCGATCAACGTATTGACAACAACTTTTTCTTTCTTTTCTACATCAGCAGCCAACTTATCCAATTCTTTCTGAACATTTTTCTTCAGATCATCATGTTGCTGATTTGAGAATAATTTCGAAAGCATACCAGACTCTTCAATCACATGAAGAAGCGTGATTTCAGCATTATATTCACGAGCGATATTATAGGATTGTTCTAATGCAATCATAGACTGCTCAGAAAAATCGATGGGAACTAATATTTTATTGCTGGACTGAATCATAATTTTTAAATACTTTTGGAGTATATATGACAAATTAAACAATTAAATTCATATTTAACAAATATACTCAAACCTTTTTTAAACCTGATCAATATGAATAATATCATAGCAGAAACCGAACTTATCCTCAACCCGAATGGAAGCGTTTATCACTTACAGCTATTGCCTGAAAACATAGCAGAAAACATCATTATTGTAGGTGATCAGGGTCGTGTAGAAACGGTTTCCCGTTTTTTTGACACGATTGATTTTAAAGTTCAAAACAGAGAGTTTGTTACCCACACGGGAACATACAACGGCAAGAGGATCATGGTTATTTCATCCGGCATAGGAACCGACAACATCGATATTCTGATAAACGAATTAGACGCTGCGGTTAATATCGACTTAAAAACACGTATGATCAAAAAAGAGCGTGTCAGCTTAAATATTGTCCGTATTGGAACATCGGGGGCTTTGCAACAAGATATTCCAGTCGACAACTTTGTTGTTTCAACGCATGGCTTAGGCTTTGACGGCTTATTGAATTACTACCTGGATCTGCCCAAAATAAACGACAATGAGGTTTCTGAAGCCTTCATCAAGCAAACAAATTGGGACAAAAATCTACCGTTCCCCTACGCGGTGAAAGGATCAGAAATGCTTATCAATAAGATCGGCTTCGACCTTATCAAGGGAATTACCGCCACCGCACCCGGATTTTACGGTCCGCAAGGACGAAAACTAAGATTAACCCCTTGGGTTGAAGATTTTAATCAACAATTGACCGACTTCAAATACAAGGAAAACCGCATTACAAACTTCGAAATGGAGACCTCGGCACTCTATGGTTTAGGAGCCTTACTTGGCCACCAAACCTGCACTGTCTGTACAATCATAGCCAACCGCGTTGCTAAGAAATACAGTCAGAATTACCATGCCTCTGTGGAGCAATTAATACAACTTGTACTTGAGAGATTAACAAAGTAAGGTTGAAATCTTCTTGGCTTGCACAATAAATACCTAAGTACGGCAGTCTACATTTGTGCAAATAGTTTATCAAAAGGTATGAATAAACAAGAAGTCAATGCACTCATAAGCTTACTGGACGACCCGGATGAAACGGTATTCAAACAAGTAAGCATGAAGTTTTTATCACTTGGGGAAGAAGTAATTCCTGTTTTGGAAGATGCCTGGGAGCATTCTTTCGATACCTTGATTCAGAACCGGATCGAAAATATTATTCACCAGATCCAGTTCGACCTTGTTAAAGATGCCCTGAAGGAATGGTCGCATCCTGAACAGCAAAACCTACTTGAAGGTGCATTATTGATTGCCAGATATCAATATCCGGATATCGATACCGCAAAAATAATTAAGCAGATCGATCAGATCAAACAGGATGTTTGGTTGGAATTAAACGAAAATCTGACTGCTCTTGAAAAGGTAAAGATCATCAATCATATCCTTTTTGATGTTCATAATTTCAGTGGAAATACAACCAATTATCATGCTCCTCAGAATTCATACATCAACAATGTTCTGGAAAGCAAAAAAGGAAATCCACTTCTATTGTCTATCATCTATACAATAATTGCTCAGAAACTTGATATTCCCATTTATGGAGTAAACTTACCGGAACATTTCATTCTATGTTATGTTGACATTGAGCACATGGGTGTCCCTTCTATAGAGGGAAACGAAGGTAGCAATGTGTTTTTCTATATCAATCCTTTCAGTAAGGGTGCTGTATTCGGACAAAAAGAAATTGATGCATTTTTGAAACAGCTAAAATTAGAGCCGCTAGCAATTTTTTATGAACCATGCTCAAATTTAGAAATCATCAAACGCTTGTTACGTAATTTGATCACCTCATATGAGAAGCTGGGTTATCCCGACAAAAGCGAAGAATTAAAAGGCTTATTAGGTTCTTTGGGATAGGGCAAGTTTTAGAATAAACATCTTCCTATGTCCTCCTCTTCTGAAAAGGAGGAGTTTTATTTTACAATCTTTTTAATTGTATTCACTATAATTTTGAGATCAGTTAAAATCCCTTGCTCCGCAATATATTTCAGATTGAGTTTTAACTTTGCGGGCATTATTTCATTGATGTAGACCTCTTCCGGGTTTTCAGCATTTCCTAACAGTTCATTTTCATTACTGTATTCAATACTCGCATAATCTGTAATACCTGGCTTAACGGATAATACCTGCATCTGTTCCGGGGTGTACATGTCAACATATCTTCTCACTTCAGGACGCGGTCCTACCAAACTCATTTCACCCAAAAGTACATTTATCAATTGTGGTAACTCATCAATTTTATATTTGCGGAGAGTATATCCGATTTTTGTAATACGGCTATCCCTTCCTCCCACAGTAAGCAACCCTGACTTATCAGCATCGGTTCTCATTGAACGGAACTTGAATAATTTAAAATCTACTCCACCCTTCCCTACTCTGGTTTGTTTATAAAAAATACCGCCTTTCGAATCGATGGAAATCAAGAAAGTAATCAGAAGAAAGGGAATCAAAAGAACGATTAATCCTATCAATGAAAAAAATATGTCGAAGATCCGTTTGAGCATTTATTTTTTCTCGATCACTTTATTTACAGATTCCACAACTGCATCAACAACGCGCTTCACAAGATCATCATTCAAGTCAACATAAACAGGTAACGAAATCTCTCTTGAGTAATTATCAAATGTTACCGGATAATTTTCAATATCGTATCCGAGATTTTTATAATAGCTCATCATCGGAACAGGAATAAAATGCACATTAACTGAAACGTCATGGTCAAATATTTCTTTGATGATCGCATCGCGTTGATCTTCTGTAATTCCTTTAATGCGAAGTGCATATAAATGATAACAGGAATTTTTATTTACAGATGAATACTCCGGCAATTGCGCCCATTCGTATTTAGAAAAAGCATTGTCATATTGTTTAAAGATATGCGCACGTACTTTTGTTGTACTGCTATCGTAGCGCTCTAATTCAACCAAACCGATTGCCGCCATAATATCGGTCATATTACATTTGTACCCCGCCTCAACGATATCATAACGCCAGTTTCCTTTTTGAGTTTTTGCCAGCGCATCCTTATCCTGACCATGAAGTGTTTTAATACACAAAGACTTATAAACCGCTTCATTATTGAATGGTGCAGGAAGATTTAATGCTACAGCACCGCCTTCAGCAGTCGTTAAATTTTTGACAGCATGAAAAGAAAACACAGATATATCGGTTAAAGAACCTGCTTTTTTTCCTTTGTAAGTCGCACCGAATGAGTGAGCAGAATCGGAAAGCACTAAAATACGACCGAGCAATTTTTGTTCTTCCGTTTGTGGAATAAAGGCCACTTTGTGTTTTACAACAAGAGAATTGATCTCATCATAATCACAAACATAACCACCAAAATCGACCGGCATGATCACTTTTGTTTTTGAAGTGATTGCTTTTTCAATATTCGCAATTGAAATATTAAAATCAGTTGCATTCACATCCACAAAAACAGGAATCGCTCCACAATGCATTACCACATTTGCTGTTGCGGAATAGGTATATGCGGGTAGAATTACTTCATCACCTTCCTTCACTCCAAACCAGCGAAGAATGATCTCTAATCCGGCTGTGGCACTGTTCAGACATAACGTATTTTTATTGCCGCAATAATTTGTAATTTCTTTTTCGAACAGTTTTGTTTTCGGACCGGTGGTTATCCATCCGGACAAAAGCACTTTCGTTACTTCATCAACAATTTTCTGATCGATATGGGGTGGAGAAAATGGAATCATTTTGTCTGATTATTTATAAATTGAATGATCTTTACTATTGGAATGATTGTTATTACAAAAACAAAGCATCGAATTAAAAAAAGCAAAAAACATCACTCCTGCTTGTGTTTCTAACATCGATTCAGGAATAAAATTAATAATAATTATCAGCAGAAAGAGTATATAAATTACATTCTGAGTTTTAAAAGCGCTAACTAAGGGAAAAAACAACTGCATTAGTAAAAGAATAAATCCAATCAATCCAAGGCTCACAAATACCTGATAAAATTCATTGTGCGTATTTAATTTGTGCTCCAATGCACCTGTCATACCTCTCTTTTCATATTCTTTAACCAAAACATCCTTCGCATCACCTGTTCCAGTTCCTAATAGAAAATGCGCTCCTATTACCTGATTCGCAGCGCTCCAGATCAGCATTCTTACAGCTGTACTTTCCGACTCCGCCTGATTTGTGGACGTGGTCGTCATGGCAGCAATTGCATTATCCACCCGCGCACCTACTTCAGGAACAAAACGAACCAACGAATAAACGGATCCGATTATAAAAGCCAAGCCGACAAAACCGATAATGAATTTCCTGCGGCTGACAATGAAATAGATCAAAAAACCAGTATACAGAAAAATCATTGTCAATAAGCCCAATTTAGAAGAAAGCAAAACAATAATAATTGAGAAGAACAGAACTATAATTACAGAAAGCAACTTAGATAAACGATTCTCCGTTTTCGAATTTGTTAACAGATGCAATAGCAACCAAGCGATAACCACATTAAAATACATTGACAGATAACTCGGGTGTATCAAAAAGGAAAAGGCCTGATAGAAAAAATTGTTTTCTGAAAAAACAAAATAGGTATACACCGCGCGGGAAAGCATTAACAGTGCACATAAAATCCCACCGACAATGAAGGCATAAAAAATATTTTTAACGTGTGCATTGGTAAACGGGCGACTTGCCAGAACTACCGGGAAAACAAGCAAGGAAAATTTAACCTGAACATCAAATAATCCGGAAGGCATATTTTCGGTATACGACAAGCCAATCAGATGCATCACAAAAAAAGCAATGAACAAAAGAGCCAATTTGTTTTTAAAGATCTCCTGAAATTTATTCCTAAAATCACCTTCGACTAACCAGTTAAGCAAAAGCAAAGCAATAAAAACAGGTGTTAAACGGGCAAGTGGAAGACACATGGCGATCAGTAATGCCAGATAATAATGTGCTTGACGATGAAAGATCTTTCTGTCCATTTAATTAGCGCGTAAGTGCTTCTTCTTTTTTTATGTTTTTTTGTAAAATAAAAAAATCGATGATTCCTTTTAAGTAACCCAATCCGTATGAAAAATGTAATATAAAAAATGATTTCACGATGCTGAAAACCTGTTTTGAATTTCCTGATTGTTTAAATGCACTGTAAACACTAAGAGCGGCATACTGAAAAACCCCAAGCAGGAAGATCTTAAATAATAGCATATGAAAAAACGATAAAAGTGCTCCGGTAAATAAAAACAGAACAAAGAGCAGCGGAATCACCTGACGCAAAGTGGTAACGGCACGGTGTTTTTTATTCACATAAACTTTCCAATAACCATATTGTTCGTATTGCTTAAACAACTTATCAAATGATGCCCGAACATAATACTTGGAACGGATTTTACGGTACAAATAAATGGTGAAGCCATTTTTTAAGAGGCGGTAATTAAATTCGTCATCCTGGTTGCGAACCAATTCCTCATCAAACAAACCAATTTTATTGAACACGTCACGTTTATAAGCTCCGAAAGCAACAGTATCAACAAAACCATCTTTATTACCGGTTCTGAAATGAGCATTGCCGACTCCAAAACTGGAGGACATCGCTTTACCGATTACATCAGCGACTTCATTTTCATAGACATTTTCTATGATCCCACCTGTACATCCGATATTAGCGCCATACTTAAAAGCCTCCACACAACTTGAAACATAGTCGGGATAAAGTTCCGAGTGAGCACCCAGAATGATCACAATATCGCTTTCTGAAGCGTTGATCCCAAGATTAAGAGCAAATGGAGTTGTTTGTTTTTCGTTTACCAGCAGCTGAACATTCCTGTGTTTTACAGAATAATCATTAATGATCGCAACTGTTTCATCCGTACTTTTTCCATCGCAAATAAAAACAGAAAGTTTGTCCTGTGGATAATCCTGAACCAAAATGGAATCAATACATCTTCCGATATATTTCTCTTCATTTCTGCAAGGGATCACGATTGAAACTGATTTCACGGTCATTATAATTAAAAAATAATTACTTGTTTTGTTCTATGAGTTGTTCGTAAACACGAATAGTCTCTTTCACATTAAATGAGAATTCATATTTCTCTTTCACAAATACTCTTCCCTGCTCTCCCATTTCTTTACACAATGTTTTGTTTAAGATAAGCATTTCAATTGCTTCTGCAACTTTATTTACATTTTCCGGTTCCACTAAAAAACCTGTTTTACCATTTACAACCACTTCCTTTAAGCCACCGATATCAGTTGCAACAACAGGCTTTTCTGAAGCCGAGGCTTCCAGGATCGCAACACCAAAACTTTCGTTGCGGGATACATTAACAAATACATCTATACGATTGTGAAATGAAGGTACTTTATCGTAAGGAACTTTTCCAGCAAACACCGTTTTATCATCCAGATTCAGTTCATTCACCAGTGATTTCAATTCAGCCTCTCTGCTTCCACCACCAACAAGAAGCAACTTTACATTCAGATCAGGATGTTTGTCTGAAATAATTTTAAAGGCCTTTATTAAAATATCAATACCATAAATATGTTCCAATGACTTTATAGTTCCGATAACAATTGCATCTTTTTGAAAAAGCGGATCGACCTGCATCGGCTTGAACACATCTGTATCAATACCAAAAGGAATAATTTTAATTTTATTTACTGCTATATCATTTTTAACATCTACTATAGCCGATTGGATGGCATAGCTCGTTGCAAGTAACATATCTGCTTTTTTCAGATTGAACCGGACAAGCCATTTGTGCAAAAAACTCTTAAACGGAAACTCCATCACATCGCTTCCCCAGGCAGAAATAACAATGGGGTGAAATTTACTCAGCACTCCGATCAAACCATAGCTTGTCGCATAATGGGCATGTATCAGATCAGGTTGGAATCGTTTGATAGCCGCATTTAATTCAGGTACTACACGGATAAATTTGAGTTTAGAGAATGAACCTTTTGCAAACGTGTTTTCCTTTGTATCATTTGAGAAGAGCACAGTTACATTTGGTAGTGTTTTATACCAATCGCTAGCAGGTTTTGAAAGTGTAAACATTCCGATCTCAAAACCAGAAGCCGCAATGGCCTTTACCCATCGCTGAGTATGGGCCGAATTTATATCAGATAAGATTAAAATTCTTTTCATTTACGAGGAAATAAAAAGTGTTTAAACAATCGAAGATTCAGAAAAAAAGTGAGATATGAAAATGTTTTTCTACCATAAAGTCGGCCGATCTTCAACTGCTCCCTGATAAAAACAGGAACAATACTTCCGCTTTTCGAATTTTTATAAAATCTGAATTGGGATACGACAAAATCACATCTGTAAAAAACTGCATTTTGAGATAACAAGCGAAGGATATACTCATAATCAAAGCAGGCATTATTGTCAGTAAGCAAACCAATTTTATCCGTAAAGCGCTTCTTAAAAAATGATCCGGGTTGAAAAACAGAAGGATTACGATTCAATAAGCTGTTCAGAGATAGATCATATGCTTTTGCAGCATTGATCCGTTCATCATTCTCATTTATGATATCTATATCTCCGAATATATAATCAATTTGCTCCTTTTCAGAAACAATTTTAGCCAATTTTAAAAACCCTGGAATATCAATATAATCGTCCGTATTCAACCATGTCCAATAATCACCGGTGGCCTTTTTTATCCCTTTATTGATCGCATCGTATTGTCCTTTATCCTTACTGATATCAATAAAATCAAATAGCTGATCGTATTTTTTAATGATCTCCTGAACCTCCTTTTCTGAGCAGCTGTCAAACAACAATACTTCGACCTCAAAGCCATGCAGGGACGCCTGAGATTTAAGTTCGCTGACGTTTTTAAACGTACGTTCTATATATTGCGCTTGATTATATGAAGGAATGATTATTGAAAATTTCACGGCTTAAGTTTTCGGAGCTGTCTACGAATTAAAATTAATAAATATTTCAGTCTTACGAACATGTTCCCCTTCGAATTTTCCTTGATTTCCGTGAATTTTAAGGCCGTTTGTTCAAATGCCGTTTTATTTGCAGGCACCTGTAGCGAATTGATTCGGGCCTCGTAAGATCTCACTTTAAAAAAGGTTTTCAGCTTCCAGATAAGTCCTGGAGTTAAAGAACTTCGAAATGAGGCGAAGGGAACATCATAAAGCATTTTTTTGACAAGAATTATTGGCTCGAGATAACTCAAAATATAGGTTTTCTCCTGAAGATTTCCGGAAGTTGTTGATGAGCCGTGGATCCTGAAATGGCAGATCTTTTCCGGGATATACTCCAGTCCGGTTGCAGATGCTAACCTCAGAAAGAACTCGAGATCACATATTTGTGCAAGATCAGCATTAAAAGAACCGACCCGATCGATAACATTCTTTCTGAACATCGTAAGCGATGGTTCTCCTATAAAATTGAGGGCGATGTTTTCTGCTGCAACTTTACTGATCGTCACAGGAGAAACAATATTACCCTCAACGAGGGCTGCTGTATTTTCAAGCGTTCTTACTCCTGTTTCATAATATTTTTTGTCCAGCAAAGTGGCGTCCTTATCTAAAATAAAGCTTCGTTTTGACACTAATAATGATGTGTCATTTTTGGCGTGCTCAATAAATTGCTGCACACAATTATATTCCAGATAATCGTCTTGAAAAACAAACTTGATCCATTCACCTTTGGAATGCTCGATACAGCGATTCCAATTCCCTACCAGGCCAAGGTTTTTTTCATTTACAAATAACCTTAAGCGCTGATCCTTTTGTTCGTATGCTTTTACCAATTGAACGGTTCCGTCACGGGAACCATCATCAACAACAATAATTTCAATATTTGTATAGGATTGAGCCAAGAGGGAATCCAAACATTCTTTCAAATATTTCTCTCCGTTATAAGTGGGAACACATATGCTAACCAATTCGCTCATTTCAATATTTTAGTTCAACAAAAAAGCAGTTAATGAAATTTAAAATTTATGTGATCCAATGAGAAGCGCCTTTTCGAACGTGATCTTTATAATACTTATCTTCCTCCGTTGGATTTAATGAATTTTCATACCAAGGCAAATGTCTTGCAATATAAATCCCACCTGTTCTGTAAGCTTTCTGAACCCAGCGATACCCATTGGTATACGGTCGGTATAAAGCAAATGTGGTATCAACCTCTGCATCATACAAACCGGTTTCCACTTGTTTTTTCCAAAAGCGATTTTCCCAATCTATAACTGTTTGTTTCTGATCATAGTGATCCGGTAAATCATCAATCTTCAAACCGAATCCGATCTTTTCAACTTCAGAATATTGAACTAATTTTTTCATCAACACCTCAATTGCATCGAGCGGACATTCCTCTACAGGCAATACATCTGGGTCGGTATAAATGTAATAATCGCTTTCAAATTGCTTGATAATACCTGTTTTCCAAAGCGAAAGATGTCCTACATTTTCTTTCAGTTGAAAAACAGGATAGGGTGTTTTCGAATAATATTCAAGCAAAGGAGGATAAGTAGAATCGTTATCAATAATAAAGATATTTGTATAACCGGCCTTCTCCAGCCATTGTATCAATTGCATCAAATAGGTAAACCGGTTTCTGTTATTAATTATAATGGGGATTTTTTTCAGATCTTTCCCATTGCTAAAATTTTTAGAGGAAAGGATCAACTTACGCTTGAAAACAGCTAAAAGCTTGAACCATCTTAATTTAAGAGAGGAAACTTTAAACGTAAAAACATCAATAACCAATTGTTTGTAATCCATTTTATCGTCTTAATAGCGATTTAACGCTGTTTATCATATTCAAAAAAAGTTTGGCAGGAATTTTAATAATTGGATGTTTCTTGAACCAATTTGATATTGCCAATTTTCTGTTTTTTTTTGTTAAATTATAACTTTTGGCTGCATCAATTTCAGCTTTGCTAAAGTATTTCTCCTGCACGTACCTTCTTTCTGATTGATGTGCGGCATCATGTTCGCTGCTGGATCCGATTCCAGCTGTATTAAAAACGGCAACAGCCATTCCGATGTGACGCGTGCTCACCTTTCCAACCAAAATTGTTTTCACAAAAAATTCGTAATCCGAAATTATTTTTAATTCCTCATTATAATTCCCGAATTTATCAAACAATTCTCTCTTAATGAACGATACCGGATGCCACAGTGTTGTGTGGATAAGGTATTCAAAACTGATCTTTTTAGGTTGAGGACCGTATACTAATTTACCATTTCCATAGTCAATGATCATATCACCATAAATAATATCATCGTGAAATTTTTTTGAAAATATTTTATTCAGCACATCCTCATTATATAAAAAATCGCCTGAATTCAAAAACAAACAGTATTCGCCTTTTGCCTTTTTTATCCCTTTGTTCTGAGCATTGTATATTCCGGCATCTTTCTCGGAACACCAATAGTTAATTTTATTTTCATACTTCCGGATGTTGTCAACACTTCCATCAGTAGAGCCGCCATCAATAACAATAAATTCAAAATCAGTGAACCGCTGATCAATAACACTCCGGATGGTTTTTTCAAGCCCGTCTCTGTTATTATAATTGATAGTTATTATTGAAAGTTTGATCATCTGTTCAGCGTTTCCCTATAATATTATTTAACGACCGATTGAAAAACGGAGTAGATATTTTCAGCACAAATTTCCCAACTGAACTTTTTTGATTGCTCTTTTCCTTTCAAACTGTACTGAGTCCTGAATTCTTCATCGCTTACTAAATGCTGGATTTTACTACACAGATCTGCGCCATCATTCAATTCAAAATAAACGCCTGCATCACCGGCAACTTCAGGGAAGGAGCTATGGTTTGCGAGTACAACAGGGCATCCGCAGGCCATCGATTCCAAAACAGGAATCCCGAACCCTTCATATTGAGAAGGAAATACAAAACACTTCGCATTCGTATAATAGGTCGCCAGTTCATTGTCATTAAAATTACGCTGAATGATCTGCTCTTTTAATCCCAACTCAGTAATCAAATTCAGTTCAACAGCTGTAAAAGAATTTCCTCCGGCACAAACAAGAAATAAGTTAGGATCACTTTTTAATAAAGGTGCAACCGACTGTAAAAAAAATATAAAATTTTTGTATTCCTGTCGGTTTCCTACAAACAAAATATACCGGGAAGGCAATTGCAGCGCTACTGTCGAATCCGCATTTATTGTATATCCTAAATAAACAATTTCAATTTTTGAAGCGTCAATATGAGGATAAAAACGAAGAATATCACGCTTGGTGCTTTCGGAAATGGCAATAATTTTTGTTGCCTTTTCCATCAACAGTTTCTTATTCGGCACTGTGGAAGTATCGTTTTTGAATGAATCAGGAAAAATCTCGTTGATCATATCGTAAACGGTAAGCACAAAGGGGGTATTACCGATGTTTTTTAAAAAATAAGGATCGTAGTATGTTGGAACAAATATATCGGATTTTTGCTGTTGAAGGATACCTTGAGTTTTAGTAAGACTTCTTACTTTAAAAGTATCCTTCAGTTTTTTTCCGATTGAATATGAAAATTTTGAAGAAACCTCAGCGATCAGCTGCCAATTACTTTGAAACAAACCATATTCCTTCAGGTGTAAATTTTCGGTGTAAACAATCGGACAAGCGATTTCTACATTTTTCTTTTTCTTGAATGCAATGTATATTTCAGTAAAATACCTGGAAATCCCTCCATACTTTTGATAAATAAAAATCTGTGGATCAAGCAATATTTTCATTTTTATTTATTTATTTTTTTTAAAATAAGATCATAATCGGATTGCAGCAAAGACGGTTTTAATTCCGTTTTGCCCTTCAGTTTAGCAATCACCCTCTCTAAAATTGATTTACGTGGATGAAACAATTCCTGAATACGATTACTGTCAATTTTATTTTTCGAGAAAAAATGTAAATTATGTCCGTTGGTATAAAAATGCAAGTTGTATTTTTTAGCAATGAACTCCAAGGATTCAACTGAATAAAAAGAAATATGCTGACCGGTTTGAGGAGTGATGTACCACCAATTCTTAAATTCCTCAATATCACGGGGAGTTAATGCAGTTGAAAAAATTATATTCTCAGCATACGACAGCATCTTCTCGATCTCTGCAAGTGGATGTTCAAGATGTTCAAACACTTCGAA
The DNA here is from genome assembly GCA_044377775.1 of Bacteroidia bacterium. Lineage (GTDB taxonomy): Bacteria > Bacteroidota > Bacteroidia > 2-12-FULL-35-15 > 2-12-FULL-35-15 > 2-12-FULL-35-15. The sequence goes on along the minus strand of JBILYL010000018.1, from coordinate 2,418 downwards.
AGCGGTTACGATATCGATCTTTGTATCTTTATTTTCAGAAATATCGAAGTGTTTCGAAAATAAATTATCACAGTATATATCCTGGCGAAAAAACTGATATCCTTTATCCCGCATCATTCTTACGAACATTCCGTAGCCACCACCATAATCAAGCATTGTTTTAGCTTTTGGGAAACAACTGTCGATGACAGGAGGAATATTTTCAAGCAGATATAAATTTCTGCTCACCAATCCGATATCAAGACTGGTAATTACATTTTCATACGCTTCTTTCAACCAGTATGGATGCTCTGTTTGAATAAAATTGCAGCTACTGCATTTAAAATAGCTGACATCGTATTTATTCAACACTTTTGTTTGGTAAATGAGCGTAGTATTTTGATTACAAATATGACAATTCATTCTTTAAAATGCTTTTATCGCTTCCTGAAGCTTTAGTTTAAAATCTTTCTTAAAATAGTCAAACGAATTCAATTGAATTGTTTCTTTCAATATTTTGTCGCTTTGTAATTTCATCTCCGAAAGCGACAATTCCTGGGATTCCCCAATAGAACGAATAACGGCTTCTGTAGTAAACGTATCAATAATAAAACCATAGCCATTCAACTCTACATCCGCATTCCTTGTTACAATAGGGATCAATCCGCCATTTGCCATGCATGTGATCACTGAAGGAGAATTCCCTTCTGATGCACTGGGAAAAACAACGAAGGCACAGTTTCTCAATATTTTTTCGAAGGAGGAAGAGTTCACATCAATAAAACCGTGGTAAATAATATTAACGCTTGAATCAATCACGGGTGCATAGAAATCATAAAACAATTTCTCTGTTTCTATATTTCCACAAATGTGAAGGTTGCAATTTTTTAATTCTTTGAAAGAATCAATAAGAAGATCTAAGCCTTTATGAATCAAACCGCCAACACCGAACCACAAATAATTTTGCTTTGCAACCATCCACTCCTCATCGGTTCTTTCAACTGATTGAGAAATAAATACAGGCGCATTTATCGAACTGATCCGATCCGCTCTGTAGGTTGAACGTGCAAAAGAAGCACCATGCAAAATGATCCAATCTGAAAACTCATGCTGTAAAGGCCAGTCTTCCTTTATGTATCTTGAGGATGCAAAAATCAATTTATTATTCCGTTTGTAAAAATCGGCAACTCTTTTGAGTGTGATTGAATTCGAAAAGATCGGATTACATCCGGTTCCGAACCAGATCACTTTTGTTGAAGAATCCTCTTTACGGAACTCCAAAACATTATCCAGAGATTTACCCAGACCGATAACCAGTTCATATTTTTTGAAATCTCCATTGAACTCATCGTTACAAAAAATAACGTCTACATTATAACCCAGATCACAGAGTATTTCTCCAATAAGAAAAGAAGTATAATGATTGGTGTGTTTCCTGTTATTTTTACTGTCGGGATTTTCAAAAACACTTTTTATATAGGAAAGCAATACGGTTTTCGGGAAAGCAGTATTAAAAACATTAGTAATAACTGTGGATGATTTTCTTGTACTAATTAAGCTATAACCAAATCCGGATAATAAATTATTTATGACGTTATTGATTATTGACTTCATTTTAAAATACAATTAAACCTTTGCGAACTTTTAAATCATTTTTATAAAAAACGATCGCTTAACTAAATTCTTTTCCATTCCAAAACCGGCAATATTGCTCCATTCCTGCCTTCAGTTGTTTTTGCAACCGGACTAACAGAATCTAAAATATTAAATAAGGTTTCGTATTTGTACATATCTAACACCTCCACCTTAGGGATAGCAGCTGCTGCAGTAATAATATATTCACCTTCCCGAAGGATGTCCATTGGCAACTCAATTAAAAAGGTGTTGAAACCAGTTTCCCATGTTTTACTATCATTCCCGCCTGTGTCTCTGTCTTTTAAACACGTTGTAAAAATTGTTCCATACTGCAAATGTTTCAATTCAACACTCACATCATATCCTCTGCCTTTTTCAAGAACTTCAAACCCTATTTCCAAAAAACCTTTATTCGCATTGTTTATTTCAGAAACTGAAACCAAGTCCTGGTTTAATATCTTTATACTTCTGATCTTTAATTTTGCTCCTTTTGCAGCTGGCGAGTCATCTCTTGTTTCACCGGAATTTCTTTCACCTCTATGCAGATAAGCATTTATAATGTTTTCCGTTGTATCCATTGCAATAAGTTTCCCTTTCTCAAGAAGAATGGAATTATTGCACAATGTGGACAATGCCGCCATATTATGACTAACAAATAAAACCGTTCGGCCTTCACCGGAAACGTCTTTCATTTTACCAAGACATTTTTTTTGAAACTCAGCATCACCAACAGCAAGAACTTCATCAACAATTAATATCTCGGGATCTAGATGTGCGGCAACGGCAAAAGCCAGCCGAACATAC
>JBILYL010000015.1:0-19763 GCA_044377775.1 Bacteroidia bacterium | reverse complement strand
TTTGAATGATTATGAACTTTCCGAAAAGCAATATGCCGCCTGGAAGTCTATACAAAACAATTGGCTTGTTAATGATTACGAGGTGGTGCAAATTGAAAATAAAATAAAGTTGAATTGCAAAGATTGTGAATCCTTTTATATAGACGTAATTTTTACAGTCAACCCCAAAGGAAAATTATAATATTATAAATTGACTGATAGTAAAAGGTGCTGTTTTGCACTCACCAAAAAACTTGAATTAAGGATAATGACTGCCTTTTAAAAATTTGATTTTCCACCTGTTTTGAGTAATACCACTTTCAAAACTCAGTTAGGCATCTTTAAAAAATGTTAGCCGTGATAAACCCTGGATGCAACAATAAGCCCATTTTGAATCTCCAACACTTCTGCGATTAACATATCTTCTTCGCCCTTTACTTTACGGATATATTCCATGAAAATACGACTTTCATTTGCCGTTAAACTGGTAATGATATAATTCAGACTCGGCAAACGATCAAACGCATCCTTCCACCAGCCCCTCAATTCCTCTTTGCCAGTAACCAATCCTTTTGTTTCTGGCATTCTTATTTTTAGTTTAGGACTAAAATGCTTGGCTTCGTTGTCGTAAAGAGACAAAAGCTTTTCCAGATCTTGGGTGTTAAATGCTTTAAACCACTCTAATGCGATTGATTCGATTTCTGAAGGATTCATTTGCTTTTTTTTGATTGATAAATTTACTGTTTTTTGTCGAAAATGAAGTATAAAAATTGTTTTTAAACAGTCAATAAAATCAATAGATTTTGCTAATTTTACGAATTAGGTGATCGTATTTTAGCAAGCATTAAAAAATAAGCAAAACAAACATTGAATATTTTTTGCAAATACCTTCTTAAAACGGATAAAAAAATATTCTGAAATGAAGCGTAGTGTTTATTTTATCTTTTTATTTATCATTTTCTGGAATTTTTCTTTTGCTCAGATTGATTGTGCAAAAGTAATTATTGCCAGAGATACTTTTGGTATTCCTCATATTTTTGCCGATACAGATTCTGAAGTTGCTTATGGTCTGGCATGGGCACATTGTGAAGATGATTTTGAACACATTCAGTTAATGATGATCACAGCTCAGGCTCGTGTTGGTGAACTGAACGGAAAAGATGGCGCAATCTCAGACTATTTTGTACGATTTATAAAAGCAAAGGAAATTGCAGAACAAAAATATGAGACAGATCTAAGTAATGATTATAAAAAAATAATTCAGGCATATGCTGATGGTATTAATTCTTATGCCGCAAAGCATCCTTCTGAAATAAAGCTTAAAAATATTTTCCCTGTTACACCTCAAAATATTGTTACAGGATACATCGTTATTCTGACAAGCATGGTTGGAACGCCCACTGCGCTAAAATGTATTCTTGATGGTAAACCCGATGAATATATTTTTAATGCGAGTGCCGGTTCTAACGGCATAGCAATGAATCCAAGGATCACAAGCGACAGCTCTACTTATTTGCTTATTAATCCCCATGTTCCTTTGGAAGGAAGCGCATCCTGGTACGAGGCTCATCTTTGCAGCGGACAAGGATTAAATATTTATGGAGCATTGGTTCCTGGTATGATCTTTCCTGCTATGGGCTGCAATGAACATTTAGGATGGGCAATCACATTCAACTGGCCCGATTATGTTGATATTTATAAAATGGAGATCAATCCAAGTAATAAAAACCAATATAAGTTCGATGGTGAGTGGTATGATTTTGAAGTGAGAAAAATTCCGTTGAAAGTAAAAACTAAATTCGGTAAGATAACAGTAAAAAAAGAAGCCTTGTGGTGTATTTATGGCCCTGCCTACCGGACCGGAAATGGAGTTTATGCACTTCGTTACAATACAATGTTTAATGTTAAAGCGGCCGAACAGTGGTATAAAATGGGAAAAGCAAATCAGTATGCTGATTTTTATAAAACGATGGAGATGCAGGGGATTCCGCTTTTTAATTTTGTGATGGCTGATGATAAGAACAATATTTTTTATCTTTTTAATGCATCACTTCCAATTCGTAATCCCGATTTTGATTGGCAAAAAACAGTACCCGGTAATACCTCAAAAACATTTTGGAACACTTTTTATTCATTGAGCCAGCTACCTCAAAAATACAATCCTAAATGCGGTTATATTTACAATACCAATAACACACCCTTTCATTGCACAGCTGCTGGTGAAAATTTAAATGAGTTATCATTCAATAAACAATCTGCTTTTAGTTGGAACAGGATTAATAATCGTGAGTTGCGTTTTAATGAATTGATGAAAGATAGGACTACCGTTTCGTTTTCTGATTTCAAAAAAATAAAATACGATTGCGCATATCCTACTAAGCAAGGCGGAATCTATAAAACATTCAAACCCATTTATGATTTGAAAGAATCGGATTACCCTGATATTGCAGATGCGATATCGAAACTTAAGAAGTGGGATTTTACCGGTTATGCCGATAACCGGGAAGCAGCATTGGTTGCATTTACTATCGATTTTCTTTTTAAGAAAAAAAATGCCGCCTATAACGAGTTGGAAATCGGTATCGAATATTCTACAGATATGCTTGTTGAAGCGATCCATTATGCAAAAAAACAACTGCTTGCACATCATAAGTCTATTGATGTTGCATTCGGTGATGTCCAGCGACTGATGCGCGAAGATAAAAGTTACCCTGTATACGGTTTTCCCGAATGTCTCAAATCAATGGCTAGTGATATTACAAAAGATGGTTTATTACGCGCTCAAAATGGCGACTCATTCATTATGTTTGCGAAGTTTTCTGAAAAAGGTAATTCGTATGAAACTGTTGTTCCTTATGGTGAATCGAGAAGGAAAGGTAGTCCTCATCTGACAGATCAGATGGAGATGTACAGTCAGCAAAAAACAAAATCAATAACCCTTGATAAAACGATGGTGCTTAAAACGGCAACACGTATCTATCATCCGCAATAATTAGTTTAAATTTACATTATGACAATTAAGAACGATCTAATATTAAGAACAGCAAGAGGTGAAAAAACAGAACGCACTCCCGTTTGGTTAATGCGTCAGGCAGGCAGAATTTTACCTGAATACAGAGAAGTCAGAGCTAAAATGGGTGGCTTTAAAGAATTGGTTGAAACACCTGAGTTCGCCTGCGAAGTTACAATTCAGCCGGTGGATATTCTTGGTGTTGATGCAGCTATCATTTTTTCGGATATTTTAGTGATTCCTGAAGCAATGGGTTTACCATACCAAATGATCGAAGCGAAAGGTCCCTGGTTTGAAAAAACAATAAAAACAGCAGCTGATGTTGCGCAGGTTCGTGTTGCCGCTGGAGATGACCTTCACTATGTGTTGGATGCTATCCGACTTACAAAAAAAGAATTGAATGGACGTGTTCCATTGATCGGATTTGCTGGTGCTCCATGGACAATTTTTGCATATATGATCGAAGGTAGTGGAAGCAAAACATTTTCAAAAGCAAAAAAATTCTTGTATACCCAACCTGAAACAGCTCATTTATTATTGCAAAAAATCACAGATAGTACGATCAATTATTTAAAAGCACAAATTGCTGCTGGTGCAGATATGTTACAATTATTTGATAGTTGGGCAGGAGTGCTTTCTTCCGAGCAATACGATGAGTTTGCGCTTAAATATATTGCTCAGATTTGTGATGCGATTAAAGATGTTCCTTTTACGGTGTTTGCAAAAGATGCTCATTTTGCCCGAAAAAAAATGGGCATGCTGAGTTGTGATACGATTGGTCTCGATTGGACGATGGATATCGCTGAATCACGTATGCTGATCGGTGAAAATAAAACATTGCAAGGGAATATGGATCCTTGCATGCTTTATTCTGATTATGCAACAATAAGATCTGAAGCACAAAAAATGTTAAAAGCTTTCGGACCTCATCGCCACATTGCCAATTTGGGTCATGGTTTGTATCCCGATCTGGATAAGGATAAAGTGAAATGCTTTGTAGATACTATTAAAGAATTCAGATTCTAAAATGGAATGATCCGGCAAACAATAAATATCGAATCACTCTTTCTGAAAGCAATGATGCTTTTGGTGGTTTCTTTATTTTCAATTTCGTCATTTTCTCAAGGCAAGAAGGGAAAAAATTTAGTTCCTAATCCTAGCTTTGAAACACGAAAAAGTAAGAGTGCGGATATAAAAGCAGCAACTCCTTGGAAAGGTGTTGGTACAGTTGACTATTATTCAAAGCCCGAAAAAAGAGATGTTTCACAATATAAAGGCGCCAGAACAGGAACGAATTATGCCGGACTTCGTTTTCAAGCAGATTACAAAGAGTACATGCATGTGAAATTGTTGGAAACGCTGGAAAAAGGTGAGACCTACCATTTTAAAATGTATATCCGTTTATTAGAAGCAGAAAATGTAACCGTTACTGTAAAACAGTTAGGTGCTTATTTTTCTGAAACAGAATTTAAAATTGGTATGGAATTTAATGAAGAAGGACTCGTAGATACAACCTATAATAAAGGCATTTCTGGGACACTTAACTGGATCTTGATTCAGGGTGACTATACTGCAAAAGGGAACGAGACATTCATGATCATCGGTAATTTCAGAACAAAAATGAAAGACGATTTTGTTAAAAAAAATAAATGGAGTCTTTTCGCTTTTCAGGAAGCCTATTATTATATCGATGATATTTCGTTACGAAAAAAAATTGCTGAAATCGATTCGTCACAAATTGATGCTGAGGGTGGTATGGTTAGCTGGATTCCCTCTGCTTTCAACGGAGGTCAAACGTTTGAAATAAAAAATTTGTTTTTTGAAAAAGGATCATCAAAACTTTTAATATCTTCTTATAGCGCGCTTGACGATCTTTCAAAAGCATTTGCTGCCTATCCGCAAATGGTTATTCAAATAAACGGACACATGGATAAGTTCGGAGATGATGCAGAAGAGAAGCGAATCTCTAAAGAGAAAGCAAAAGCGGTATATGATTATTTAAAATCTAAAGGGTTGGTCAATCCAATGTCTTACAAAGGTTTTGGATCTTCACAGCCAATTGCTCCGAATAATTCTGAAGAATATAAAGCAAAAAACAGAAGGGTGGAAGTTTCCATCCTTCAAAAATAGAAACGGATTTTAAAAAATTAACGATGGGCAAACTTCCTAAAGATGATAAAAAAGTAATTCGTGCCTGGACCTTTTACGATTGGGCAAATTCTTCCTTTCCGTTGGTTATAAATACCGCTATATTCCCAACCTTTTATGAAGCGCAAACAACTTTAAGAGACGAAAAAACAGGTGCTGTAATAAATGATATGGTAAATGTGTTGGGTGTTCAATTGAAAAATTCTGAATTCTATTCTTATGTTGTTTCTCTTTCCTTGATCATTGTGTGTATAACCGCTCCCGTTTTATCGGGTATTGCAGATTATTCCGGAAGTAAAAAGAAATTTCTAAGATTTTTCTGTATCATGGGTTCTTTTTCATGTGCCGGTCTTTATTTTTTCGATAAAGAAAATATTTTCTTTAGTATGTTCCCTTTTCTTATTGCGACAGTTGGATATTGGGGAAGTATCGTTTTTTATAATGCCTATCTTCCTGAAATCGCTTCTGTCGAAAATCAGGACAAAATAAGTGCGAGGGGGTTTGCTCTTGGATATTTTGGAAGTTCTTTGCTGTTGATCTGTAATTTAATTATGATCACTAAGTTTGAAACTTTTGGATTTGAAACAAAAGGTGCAGCTGTCCGGATGGCATTCGTAACAGTTAGTATCTGGTGGTTTGGCTTTGCGCAAATTACATTGCGAAATCTGCCTGGAAATGCAACGAAGAAAAAAAGCGAAGGAAATCCCTTCTCCAAAGGTTTTCGTGAAATTTCGAAAGTATGGAATGAGTTAAAGCAAATCAAACGGATAAAAAGATTTTTAACATCCTATTTTTTTTACAACATGGGAGTTCAAACTGTAATGTATATGGCCGTTTTATTTTCTGCGAAAGAAATCAGCTGGCCGGACGAAAAAACGAAAAGTACAAGTCTGATTGTTAGTATTCTTCTTATTCAGTTTTTAGGTATGGGAGGATCTTTTTTATTCTCATATGTATCATCAAAAATTGGTAATATCAAAGCATTGGGTGTCGCCATTTTCTTTTGGGCAATTGTGTGTATTGGTGTTTATATGTTTGTTACTCTTCCTTTTCATTTTTATATCACCGCTATTTGTGTTGGGTTGGTAATGGGGGGCACACAGTCCTTATCTCGCTCAACGTATTCTAAGATGCTTCCTCCTACAGAAGATCACGCAAGTTACTTTAGCTTTTTTGATGTTTTGGAAAAAGGAGGGATTGTTATCGGAACATTCTCTTTCGGTTTAATAGAAGGTATAACCGGAGGAATGAGAAATTCGGTTTTGGTTCTTGTAGTGTTCTTTATTGTTGGTTTTTTGGTACTGTTGTCTGTGCCTAAAGTTAAAGCAATAGAGGCTTTAAAATAATTGTTTAACTGCTCTTTCTGAAGAGACGAAAATTAATTACGTATGATTGTAGATATTTTTATTCCATGTTTTATTGACCAGATCTATCCTGATACAGGATTGAATATGGTGAAAATTTTAGAAAAAGTTGGTTGTGGTGTTAATTACAATCCCGAACAAACTTGTTGCGGACAGCCCGCATTTAATGCTGGCTATTGGGATGATTGCAAATAAGTAGGCGAGAAATTTATTCGCGAATTTCAAAACGATCGTTACATTGTTTGTCCTTCCGCTTCTTGTGTTGGAATGATAAAAAATTATTATCCTGAAATGTTTCATAATTCGGTTTTGCATAACGAATACAAACAAATTCAGAAAAACATTTTTGAGTTTTCTGATTTTATGGTTAACGTTTTGAAAATAACAGATCTTGGAGCTACGTTAAATGGAGTTGCTACTTACCACGATTCCTGTGCTGCACTTCGTGAATATGGGATTAAGCGTGAACCTCGTGTGCTTCTTGAAAAAGTTAGAGGCCTTGAATTAAGAGAAATGAAAGATTCAGAAACCTGCTGTGGATTTGGTGGAAGCTTTTCTGTGAAGTTTGAGCCAATAGCTGTAGGTATGGGTGAACAAAAACTTGATAACGCTTTGGATACCGGTGCTGAATATTTAATTTCTACTGATGTTTCATGTTTAATGCACATTGATGGGTATGCGAAAAAAGCCGGTAAAAATATGAAAATGATGCATCTGTGCGATGTACTTGCTTCCGGCTGGGATTAATTTAGATGTATTGAAATGATTAAGTTGTTAACGATTATTGGTGCTCGTCCTCAGATCATAAAGTCTGCTGCATTGAGCCGAGCTATTAAAAATAAGTTTGCAGATAAAATCCACGAAGTGATCGTTCATACCGGACAACACTATGATGATAATATGTCGCAAGTGTTTTTTGATGAACTGGATATTCCTCAACCAAATTATAATTTAAATGCAGGTTCAGGATCCCATGGGAAACAAACGGCAACAATGATTGATGGAATTGAAGAGATTCTTTTAAAAGAAAAACCAAATTGTATTGTGCTCTACGGAGATACAAATTCAACACTTGCAGGAGCAGTTGCCGCTTCCAAAATTCAGGTGCCGATCATTCATATTGAAGCAGGCTTGCGCTCATTTAATAAGTCGATGCCCGAAGAAATCAACAGGATCATTTGTGACCGTGTTTCTACACTTTTATTTACACCCACAAAAGCCGGATTTAACAACCTGCTCAAAGAGGGTTTTAAAAAGAATAATCCGGGACCCTATTCCTTCGATAATCCCAAGATTTACCATTGCGGAGATGTGATGTTCGATAATAGTTTGTTTTTCTCCTCGTTAACAAATCTTTCAACGAATGTATTGTCTGACAATGATCTTGAAACAGGAAAATATGTTCTTGTTACAATTCACCGTAATAATAATACCGATGATCCCGAGCGATTAAATGCTTTGTTTCACAGTCTCAATAGGATTTCTGTTGAAAATAAAATTAAAATAATTATTCCGCTTCATCCTCGTACGAGTAAGCTTTTGTCTAAAAATTTATCTTCTGAATTATACAGTGTCGTTAAAACCAATGAACAGATTAAAATTATTTCCCCCGTTTCGTTTATAGATATGATCGCACTGGAGAGAAATTCTTTTTTAATTATGACCGATTCTGGAGGAGTACAAAAAGAGGCTTATTTTTTTAAAAAGCCATGTATTATTCTTCGCTCAGAAACAGAGTGGACAGAGTTAGTGAAATCCGGATCTGCCTTAATAGCTGATGCGGATGAAGAAAAAATTGTTAAGGCGTTTCTTGATTTTAAGAAATCTAAAAAATTAAAATTCCCGGATCTTTTTGGTGATGGAAATGCAGCCGGATTTATTTGTAAGGAAATATTGAAAAACATTAAGTAGTATGTTGTTTATATATACACATAAGATAACGCATCGGAATAAATACATCTTTAATTTATTTTTTAAAGATATGCTTGGTATTGACTTTACACTTACTGCCAATCTCGAGCAGTTCAAGACATTCATTGGACCTAAAATTAGTTACACTAACAATCCGGTTGCTGATGAATTGTTTTTTACTTCCCGCAATTTATTATTTGAAACGGGTATAACCGATCAGAATATTTCTGTATTTGATTTTAATAATAATAAAGTGTTTTTTGCAACCGGAAAATCATCCGCATTACCTTTTGATATCTTTGCTGCCAGTTTTTATTTAGTTAGTCGTTATGAAGAATATTTACCACATATCCGCGATGAACACGACCGTTTTGACGCGAAGGACAGTTTAGCATTTCTGAACGGTTTTTTGCAAAAACCTGTTGTGAATATATGGGTATCTTGGATGAAACAATTACTAGCTGAAAAATATCCAGAGCTAATTTTTTCAAAAAATAAATATCAATTTGTATCAACCATCGACATTGATAACGCTTATGCTTACCGCGAAAAAGGATTTACCCGGAGTTTAGGTGGGTACCTGAAGTCGTTTTCGAAATTTGATTTTACCGAAATTGCTGAACGGTCTCGGGTTTTGTTTGGAACTGATAAGGATCCTTATGATACTTACCAATTTCAATTGGAAATAATTAAAAAGTATAAGTTAAAAGCAATTTACTTTTTTCTTTTGGGAGACTATGGTGTAAATGATAAGAACTTACCCATCGAAAGTAAAAAGTTTCAGTCTCTAATCAAAATGTTAGGTGATTATGCTCAAATTGGAATACATCCTTCTTATGGTTCAAACAAAAGTAAAGAACAGCTTAAGAAAGAGGTAGCTCGTTTATCCGGAGTTCTTCACCGTGATGTTACACAAAGCCGTCAGCATTTTTTAAAATTGACGCTTCCGGAAACATACCGTAATCTTATCGATCTGGATATTACGGACGACTATACAATGGGGTTTGCTTCACAGGTTGGATTCAGAGCCGGTATTTGTACCTCCTTTAATTTTTACGATCTCGACATGGAATTAGAAACCAAATTGAAGATCCATCCTTTCGCAATGATGGAGGGCACGTTGAAATATAGCATGAGTGTTCGTCCCGAAGATGCGATGATGAAAATTCAGCCTTTAATTGATGAAGTAAGAAAGGTTGATGGTGTGTTTATGAGTCTTTGGCATAATGATACGTTGAATGACAGGAAAATATGGTTGGGCTGGAAAGCGGTGTATGAACAAATGGTTAGTTATGCAACACTTGAATAATAGCAATGCTTAAAAAGTTGATCTTAAAATACGCTCCTGAATTTGTTCTTGATTGGGCAAAAGCACTGAAAAAAAAACAGCGCAGAATGCAATTGGAAAAACAGGAAAATAGTAATGTTGCGCATACTCGTGAATCGCTGGCGGTAGATCTAAGGCGAATTGGACTGCAACGCAACGATTCGGTTTTGGTCCATAGTAGTTTGAGTAAGATTGGTTTTGTAGCTGGAGGCCCTCAAACAGTTATCGATGCACTTTTTGATGTCATCGGATCTCAGGGAACACTGTTGTTTCCATCTTTTCCTGCTGCAGGAAGAAACAAGACACATCTTCAGGAATATCCTGTTTTCGATCTAAAGAATACCGAATCCCGCATGGGAAGTATTACAGAATATTTTAGAAAATCGGATGGTGTTCTCAGAAGTTTTCATCCTACAGATTCCGTTTGCGCGAAAGGACCACTTGCCGAATATTTTACTAATTCACATTTTGGTCAGCTTACACCTTATAATGAATATTCCCCTTTCAGAAAGTTGTGCAATAAGACTGGAAAAATTTTAATGCTGGGTACAACGTTGAATGGAGCCTGTACAAATTTGCATACGCTTGAAGACGCTGTTGATTTCATTTATCCTGTTTATGATGAAAAGATATTTGATGTAAAAATGATTGATATGAATGGAGTGGTGTCTCAAATGAAGACAAAAGTTCATAACCCGGATTATTCATCAAAGAGAAATTGCGATGCGCTGAAGCCGATGTTTGAACGTGAAGGTGCACTTGTCAATGGTTCTGTAGGAGAGGCAAATTGCATGTTGATCGATGCAGGTAAAATGCTGGAAGTAATGATCAGAAATTATAATGAAAAAGGTGTTACAATGTATACTCCTTTTGGAAATTAATAGTTGATATGAATATATACATTACGCTTGATTATGAAATTTACTTTGGTGAAAACCATGGTACGGTCGAGAAATGTATTCTATATCCGACTTCCGAATTGATCCGAATCGCTGAAAAACATAATGTGCGTTTTTCTTTTTTTGTAGATTGTGGTTTTATCCTGAAATTAGATGAATTCAGAAGAAAATTTCCGGTATTGGAAAAAGATTATCAGGCAATTATTAAGCAGGTTAAATATTTGTCTGACACAGGACACGATATTCAATTGCACATTCATCCGCATTGGGAAGACTGCTATTTTGATGGAAATCGTTGGGTAATTAATGTCAACCGTTATAAACTTTCAGATTTTAATGATGTTGAAATCACAGATATTGTTGTGAGATATAAAAAGGTACTTTTTGATATTACGAATCAGCCCGTTTTTGCATTTCGTGCTGGTGGGTGGTGCTTGCAGCCTTTTAGTAAATTACATAAGGCTTTTAAAGAAAATAACATTTCACTCGATAGCAGTGTTTTCAGAAACGGCCAATTTAGTTCCCTGCAATATTCTTTTGATTTCACAAATGCACCTGATAAGGATATTTATAAATTCGGAAATGATGTTGTAGTTGAAGATCCTTCCGGTTTTTTTACTGAACTTCCAATAAGTCCGATTCGGAATTCTCCGCTTTTCTTTTGGTTCTTATTTTTATTGGGAAGGAAAAATCCATATCTTCATAAACCTCTGGGAGATGGTCAGGCAATGCCCGCTCCGGGATATAGGAAAAAATTGTTGACCCGCTTTACCAATAATCCCGTTTCTGTTGATGGTTACAATGCAAGTCTTTTACAAAAAGCACTGAAGCAATTGTTGAAGAAGAACTTCGATCACATGGTTGTTATTGGCCACCCGAAAGCATTGTCGCGTTATTCTATCGTTGAGATCGAAAACTTTATAGTGAAGAATAAGGAGAAACATAATTTCACTACGTTCACGAAAATATTCAGAGGAAATATATGATCATTTTTATAGAACAAAAAGATATCAATAAAAAAAAATGGGATGCTTGTATCGGCAATTGTTCAAATCCTGCCATATTTGTTTATTCCTGGTATTTGGATATTGTTTGCAACGGTTGGAGTGCCCTTGTTTTAGACGATTATGAAGCAGTTTTTCCAATAGCTCCAAAATCGAAATATAAAATCCATTATTTATATCAGCCTTTCTTTACAAGATATTTTGGTGTGTTCTCTAAGTCGAAAATCACAGTTAAGCTTACAACTGAATTTTTTAATGCAATACCGGAAAAATATAAATACATAGAATTTTGTTTGCAGGAAGGAACTCCTTTTCAATCTGACACTTTTGAATACCGGGAAAGAAAATTTCAAGGACTTGATTTGAATCAGGACTTTACAACTCTTCAAAAACAATTCTCTGAAAATTCTAAACGGAATGTAAAAAAGGCAATTAAGGCCGGATTGAAAATTCGTCCGGACATCTCCCCTGAAAAAATTGTAAACCTGTTTAAAATAACAAAAGGGAACGAATTGGAAATATTTAATCCCGATGATTATAAAATTCTTATTGCTCTAATGCATAAGTGTAATGATCTTAATAAGGGTCAGTCGATTGCCGTTTATGATGGAAATGAATTGTGTGCAGCCGCATTTTTTATGTTCAGTGATAATCGTTTTACTTTTCTGAAAAGTGGAGTAACCGATGAAGGCAAAGCCAAAGGTGCGATGCATTTGTTGTTTGATTACTTTATCAAAGAAAATTCAGAAAAAAAGTATTACTTGGATTTTGGTGGCTCATCAGTGGACAATGTTGCCCGTTTTTACAAGAATTTCGGTGCAAAAGATTGCGTATATTTGCAGGTAAAGCGAAATAACCTGCCTAAGTTGGTTCAATGGGTTAAATCTTTAAAAAAGTAAAAATATGGTACACGTTTTAGGTGCAAGTAATTCAATTTTTAATCAGTTTATCGCTGAGATACGCGATGTGGATGTTCAAAAAGATAGCATGCGCTTTCGTAGAAACATTGAGCGGATGGGAGAAATATTCGCATACGAGATCAGCAAAAAAATGAATTACGAATTACGTGAGGTAAATACTCCCTTAGGTATTGCAAATGTATCTGTTCCTAAAGAGCAGCCGGTTGTTGCTACTATTTTACGTGCCGGACTGCCTTTGCATCAAGGTGTTTTGAATTATTTTGATAAAGCGCAAAATGCATTTATTTCTGCTTACCGCAGACATCATAAAGATGGTAGTTTTGATATTCAGGTAGAATATTTAGCTTCCCCTGATTTAAATGGCAAGTTTTTAATTCTTTGCGATCCGATGTTGGCTTCAGGTTCTTCTATGGTTTTAACTTATCAGGCTTTGCTTCGCAGAGGAATTCCTGCTCATACACACATTGTTTCTGTGATAGCGAGCAGTGAAGGATTGGAGTATGTGAAAAAGCATTTGCCCGAAAATGTTACACTTTGGATTGGTGCAATTGATGAAGAACTTACTGCTCAATCATATATCGTTCCTGGCCTAGGTGATGCTGGCGACTTGGCATTTGGAGAGAAAATCTAATATTTTTGTATGAACTCCTGGGTTGAAATAGTTTCTGTTTTTTTATTGAGCACAATTAAATTTGTGTTTGGTGGCGTGCCGATGGCCTTAGGCTTAGGCTTTTCCTATTTTGAAAGCATTACAGTGACGACTTTTGGTGGTTGTTTTGGGGTCGCTGTTTTTGTTTTTACAAGCGATAAATTGATCGCTTTTTTTAAAGAAAGAGAAGCACTAAAAAGGATTAAAAATCCCAATGCTATTGCTAAAAAGAAGTTTAATAAAAAGAACAGAATGATTATTTCTGTTAAAAGACGATTTGGCTTATTTGGCTTTTCAATTTTAATACCCTTTCTTATCCCTATTCCTATTGGCTGTTTTCTTGCAGTGAGGTATTTTAATGACAAGCAAAAAATTTTAAGATATATGTTCCTTTCCATTTTGTTTTGGTCAGTTATAGGAACACTTTTGTACAAACCTCTTTTTGATGCAATACGAAACTATTTTCTTTGATCTGGATCATACTCTTTGGGATTTTGAAAAGAATTCCCACGAAGCGTTAACAGAACTTGCAGATAAACATAAATTGATAGAAAAGGGTGTATCCTCGCTCGACAGTTTCATAAGCGAATATTTTGCCATCAACGAATTGTTGTGGGAAGAATATAGGAAGGGAGCTATTTCAAAAGAATCCCTCCGTTACGAACGTTTTCATCGCACTCTTAAAAAATACGAGATAGAAGACTTGCATCTTGCAAAAAGATTCGGTGATGACTATGTATCCATTTCACCCTATAAAACACATCTTTTTCCTCATTCGGTTGATATACTCAATTATTTGAATGAAAAATATTCGTTACACATCATTACAAATGGTTTTGAGGAAGTTCAGCATCTTAAATTGAAAAATTGTAAACTGGATTATTATTTTACGGAAGTGATCACCTCTGAACGTTCGGGTTATAAGAAGCCGGATGAGCGCATGTTTCGTTTTTCTCTTGAAGCAGCAGGTGCTATTCCCAAAAAATCCCTGATGATCGGTGATAGTTTGGAAGCGGATATATTGGGGGCTCAAAATGTTGGGATTGATCAAGTATACTTTAATCCTGAAGAGAAAAGTCATTCCACAATCCTGACTTACGAAATAAAAAGTCTGGCGGAATTAAAAAACTTTTTATAAAGAATATATTTTATGTTATAAAAGCTAGTGATGCCACGTTTAAAAAAAATAGCCTATACATATATAAATAAAAAATCCGCTTCGATTATCGAAGCGGATTTTTTTATAAATAAGTAATTGATTACTTATCAGATTTTGCAGGAGCTGCTTCAGTTTTTGATTTGCAACAAGCTTTTGTTCCTGTTGATTTCTCACCAGAACAAGCTTTTGCTTCTGTTTTCTCACCAGAACACGCTTTTGCTTCCGTTTTTTCACCAGAACAAGCTTTTCCGTTTGCATCTTTTTTGCAACATGCTTTTTCTTCTTTTTTCTTTTTGTCATCACCTTTTTTATCATCTCCTTTTACAGAAACGATCGTTGCTTTAGTACTAGAAACTAGAGATGTCGCAGATGCAGCACCAACAATTCCTGTGAATGCTAATAATAAAAATAATTTTTTCATGTGGTTTGGTTTTATGTATTTATTGTTTATTCAATCATTATTCTGAAATAAAAGTACGAAAAAGCACTCTCAAATAAAAAAAAATGACGTTAAATTTTGTTAATCTAATCAAAAGTCGCAATTATTGTTTCTGGTCCTTTGACTTTCTGTTCCAGACTTACTTTCACTTTTATTGTTGTTGGCAGAAACAGGTCTACTCTGGATCCGAATTTTATAAACCCGAATTCTGATCCCTGAGATGCTGAATCGTTTTCCTTCGAATAATTCACGATCCTTCTTGCCATTGCACCTGCAATTTGACGGAATAATATTTCCTGTCCGTTTTTATGCTTCACAACTATAGTTGTTCGCTCATTGTCGGTTGAAGATTTTGGATGCCAGGCAACTAAAAATAAACCGGGATGATATTTTGAAAACTTTACGATCCCGCTTATCGGGTAGCGATTAATATGCACGTTTATAGGCGACATAAAAATAGAGATCTGTAAACGTTTATCTTTAAAATACTCTGTTTCTACTACTTCTTCAATTACCACTACTTTTCCATCTGCCGGAGCAATGATCGCATTGTCATCGATGGTAATTGTGCGTTTAGGGTTTCTGAAGAACTGGAGTATCGTTATGAGAAGAAAAGCAGATAATGCATATCCAAGCCAAACAACAATCGGAAAGGAAGAGCAAAAATAAAGTGTAATAAAATTAATAAGTGCAACTACAATAAGTGTAATGATTAAGGATGGAATCCCTTCTTTGTGAAATTTCATATGAATTGATTTTAGTATAAAAGCCCGAATGTGATCGGGCTTTTATAAATTATTTTTTCTTTGTTGTTATTTGTTGACGATCCTTTGTCATTTCTTCCAATCGCTGTTGAAATTTCGATTGTTTAACAGGTTTCTTTTTGTTTTCCTGAAGTTTGGTGTGCAAAGCATCATGATCGATTACAAATTTTTGAATTACCCATGTTTGTCCGAATGTGATCATATTGGCAAGGAAATAATACCAACTTAATCCAGCGGAATAGCTATTCATGAATCCAAGGAACATGATCGGCATAAGATACATCATCCATTTCATTCCGGGCATTTGATTGCTTGTGCCCATTAGCTGACTATTGCTCCATGTATAAAGTAGCGTGGAAGCGGTCATCAGCAATGCAAATAAACTTACGTGATCGCCATACCAAGGAACATTGAATCCGAAATTATATACTGAATCGAATGTGGAAAGATCGTGTGCCCATAAGAAGCCTTGTTGACGTAATTCAATGGATGCAGGAAAGAAGTTGAACAAGGCAATTAAGATTGGCATTTGTAATAAAACAGGTATACAACCCGCCATAGGATTTACACCTGCAGATTTGTATAATGCCATTGTCGCCTGTTGTTTTTTTACAGGATCATCATTCTTATGCTTTTCATTTAACTCATCAATTTCAGGTTTTAATACACGCATTTTTGCCGAAGAAAGTATCGTTTTGTATGCGATTGGTAAAAGCAATAATTTCAAAATGATTGTCAAGATCAGAATAATAATTCCATAATTTAAATTCAAACTGTCAAGCGCATTGAAGATCGGAATCGTTATGAAGCGGTTCAGCCAACCGAATATTTTCCATCCTAAATTGATCTGTTTTTCTAACTCAAGATCGTATTTTTTTAACGTTTTGAAATGGTTAGGACCAAAGTACATCCGCATTCCAATGGTCTCTGTCTTGTCGTTTTTGAAAGGTAGTATAATGGATGCGTTGTATTCTTTTACATATTTTTTTGAAGCTTGTTGTGAAACGGTTTCAATCTCAGTTGTCTTTTCGAAGGTGTTATCCGCTATAATAACGGCAGTAAAAAATTGTTGTTTGAATCCTATCCATTTTACAGGGAATTCCATCGGCTGCTTTTCGTAGGTCGACTCACTTATTTTATCCACATTCTCATTCGGATACTTGAAGTAAATAGTGGAAGCCATTTCCTGATTTTGATGGTTTTGTTCCTGCATTGGCGTTTTCATTCCCCAATTCATCTGAAGACTTCCTTTGTTAGTAATGATATCTTGCATCCCAACCGTATTTATGCGGAAGCCCATCATGTAATCATTTCCAGTTAAAGAGTAAACGTATTCAATATATTTTGCTTTATCGCCAGCGTATAAACGCATTGAAATGCTTTTTGAATCAGTCCCTGATACAGAAAAACTTCTTCCTTCAGCTGTGAAAAATAATGAGTCGGTAGCGAATTCCTTTGCATTCGCTTTGAATATTATATTCTGAGTTGATGAATCGGAATCGAAAAGGATCAATGGTTTTTGATCAAAGGTTTTGTAGTTTTTCAGCTCCACGGAAGCAATTCGTCCTCCTTTTGGAGAGATGTTTACTTTCATTACCTCGTTTTCAATGCTGATAGTCTTACTTTCACCACTTGCTGCTGCTGCGAACTCACCATAAACAAGTTTTTGTAAAATTGATTTTACGGAGTCGTTCACATTTCCTGTTGAATCTCTTAATATTGTTAGTGGGCCAACAAAAGCAGGAATTACTTTATCGTTCTTTACGGCTGTTTCATTTTTAGCTTTTGCATCCGTTTTGAATTGTGCTATTGAGTCAGCAATTTGTTGCTCTTTTTTCTGAGCAATTTCTTCTGCCGAAGGTTGACTCATGATCATCCAGCCAATTAAAATAGCTCCAATCAGTAATAATCCTATAATCGATTTTTTATCCATTGTGATATAAGGTAAGTCTTAAAATATTTGGGCGCAAAGATAACAATTATTTGCTGCTGTATTTTGATATTTTAAGCGCAAAGGTTAATAAAAACAATTGAGTCTAACTTTTTGGTATTTAGGCATATATGGTTGCGTGGTGCTTGAGGGATAACCAACAGCTTCATTTCTTTAAATGACTATAATCTCTCTCTTGTTTCTATTCAGGTTCCTGCTGATAAGAGAACATGGTTGCTCAGCGTTTCTTAAAGGATATAAAAAAAGCCCCGGTTAATATTATAACCAGGGCTTTTATTGAAAAAATGTTTTTTATTTTTCGAATTTATTATATCCTTTAGGGATTTCAAACATTGAAGGATCTACTTCTTTTTTAATAATCCGAGTAACTTCTAATCTGGAGATCTCTTTACCTGTTAGATCTGTCTGAAAAGATAGCATAGGAAACATGTTTTTGATGTCTGCGATCTGCAGAAAATAAACAGCCGATTTTTCTTTACGGTTTAACTGACGTAATAGCTTTTCGAAAAAAGAAAACTTCCCATCAGCTATGTAATAAGTAATTTGAGTGTTTTCCTCATTGTTGGTTACAATGTATTCCACGCATTTAAATCCTTGAAGATTTTTTACATTCTGTCCTTTCTTTACAACACAATTTCCTTTAATTACAGGTGCTGCCGGAGTGTTTTGGTCGCCATATAATTTACGCTCATGATTGATGAATTTCATCGTTTTCGCATCCAGATCCACTAAAAATGAACCTTCAACTTTTCGTGACTTTGTCCCGATCTCATCAATTCTTACTTGATTTCCTTTAACGGTATATACATAATTGCTTGTGTCGATACTGGAAGATTTTTTGAATTCAACAACTCCTTCAAATGACTGAGCATTTATTGTATAAGTGAAAGCAAAAAGTATTGCAATTACCGTTGTTAATTTTAAAATTGATTTTTTCATTTGTTATATTTTAATTTTAGTTTAAAAATCGCATGTGTGTGCTAAAATAGTAATTTTTTTTAAGAGCACTGTGCCTATTTCAAATGTTGTACCAAAAAATTATAAACAGTTGATGTTTCGGAAGAATGATCCATATTTGCATGCTTTTATATGAAATAACAACTAAAAGATTTATGGCTGAACACAACGATACAGGTAAAAAAGGGGAAGAAATGGCTGCAACATTTCTGAAAGAAAAAGGGATGACAATTTTGGAAACCAATTGGCGGTTTGGATATTTGGAGGCCGATATTATTGCAAAATTTGAAAAAACACTTGTTGTAGCAGAGGTAAAAACGCGGAAAAGCAATTATTTTGGTGAACCCGAAAGCTTTGTGACGAAGCAGAAGCAAAAAAATCTGATCAGAGCAGCAAACGAATACATTGAAAGGAAGAATTTGGATCTGGAAGTTCGTTTTGATATCATATCCATTGTTTTAAATGATTACAATGCCATCAGACACATCGAAGATGCTTTTTATCCTCTTTTATAGTCGGTTTATAGCTTTGTTTTCGTAATTCCCTTGATAGATGGGAATTCTAAGCTTAATTTCTTTATTTTTTGTATCTTTGCAAAAAAGATCAAAAATGTCAAAAGAATTCAAGCGCCAATCAGGTAAAGATACGAAAGGGAAACGCTCTGTGGGAGCAAAAAAAGTTGTGGACAAAGATAGAAAGCCCGCCTTCTCTAAACCTAAAAGCTCCGACTCCGAAGAGAAATCTTCCTCCTCAACAAAAGACCGAAGAGATAAACGCGATAATAAACCCGTTTTTGAACGTTACCGTGATGAATCGCGTCCTTCAGATTTTGGAAGTTCAGGAAAAAGAACTTCCGCTCGTTCGGAAGATTCAAGAGGTAAAAAATCAAATGATGACGATTCCTTTTCATCAAGAACTTCTGAGAAGCCCGAAAGGAAAAGCTCAAAGGGGAAGCCGGATAGCACTTCAAAGCCTTTCGCTAAAAAGCCGTTTAATAAAGAACCCCGCTCATTTAAAAAAGCTGCTGTTTCAAAAAATCCATATGACCTTGATGAGCGTGATTTTGAATTTGAAAAACCGAAAACAGGATTCAGTGCTGATAAAGGTAAAGGTTTTAAAGGCAGAGGGTATGAGAAGAAACCGTATGTAAAGAAAACCTGGTCAGGCAAAAATACTACCGTAACTAAATCGAGAGAAGAAGATGATGGATTAGTAAGGTTGAATAAATATATTGCAAATGCCGGAATCTGCTCACGAAGAGAAGCCGATGATTTGATCTCAT
>JBILYL010000146.1:0-6615 GCA_044377775.1 Bacteroidia bacterium | reverse complement strand
TTTTCGAAATGATATTTCCTATAGGAACACCACCTCGAGGGATCGCTAGTACAACACCATTCGTGTTGCTGTATTTTTCAAGCTTTTTTGCCAGTTTTATAGCTGCATCATTTCTATCTATGAACAATGGGTCAATTATTTAATCGTTATTTCTTCTTTTACTGTTTTTTCCAAATGTTGACTGAACCAATCACCTGCAAGCAGAGCAACTTCTCTTAATGTCCCGGGCTCAACGAACAAATGAGTTGCGCTAGGAACAACTTCTAATCTTTTTTCACAATTTAACTCCAATAATACTTCTCTGTTCATGTGAAGTACATCGTGATCATTTTGACCAACAATTAAAAGTGTTGGCGCTTTGATTTTTGACGCGGTATCTAATGCAAGATCAGGTCTGCCACCTCTTGAAACTAAAGCCTGGACAAGAGTAGGTAGTTTTTCTGCTGCTTTAAAAGCTGATGCCGCTCCGGTACTTGCTCCGAAATAACCGAAATTTAAATTTGAACATTCCGGCATCTTTTTCAGATGTTTTGTCACAAGAACCAGTCGCTCGGTTAGTAAATCGATGTTGAATCTATTTGCGTAGAATTCATCTTCCTCTTTTGTCAGCAAATCAAATAGAAATGTACCTATGTTGTTTTTGTGCAGCTCATTTGCTACAAAATTATTTCTTGTGCTAAATCTACTGCTGCCGCTTCCGTGGGAGAAAATGACTAAGGATTTTGATTTTGCCGGGATAATTAATTCACCCTCAAGAATTATTTTACCAATAGGAATCTTTATTGTGTTTTTATATTGTTGAGTGTTCATGTTAATTTATTTTTTTAACTAATACTATATTGTTAAATATTATGTGCAGTCATTGCCTCGATTGATTCTTCTGATTACATCTTTCTGATTGGGTAATGATCTGTAAACGCAACACAAATTAATGTGACTGTAATTATTAAAATTAAGCAGGTTAAAATGATTTTTTCTTTCACTGAATTGTTTCTTGCAAAGATATTATGTTGTTGATCTTATTTTGATGAAGTTCATCAACCAGAACTATGATCTGTGTCATTTACTTATTATTTGTCTAGTTGTTTTTTTGTAAGAAAAGAAAATATGAAAATTCAAGAAGCTAAAACTATCGATCTTGAAGACTTGATCGTCCGGATTTCAAAACCACTTAATAACAGTTCCGATCTCGATCCTTTGATTGAACGCATCGGTAAAGCAAAATACGTTTTATTAGGGGAAGCATCTCATGGTACTCATGAATATTATACATGGCGTGCAATGATTAGTCAGCGGCTTATTACTGAAAAAGGGTTTTCATTTATTTCAGTTGAAGGAGATTGGCCGGATTGCTATCGTTTAAATCGTTACATTAAAAATTATCCTGAGTCTGGAAATACAGCAGTAGAAGTGTTACAGAAATTTAATCGTTGGCCGACATGGATGTGGGCAAATTGGGAAATAGTAGCTTTTGCAGAATGGCTTAAAAATCACAATACTAATTTACCTGATAAAACTAAAGTCGGTTTTTATGGTTTAGATGTTTACAGTTTAAATGAATCGATTGAATCAATTATACAATATCTGAAAAAGAATGATCCTGATACACTTGGTTTAGCTATTAAAGCAGCCAACTGTTTCGATCCTTATAATTCAGATGAAGGCCAATCATATGCAAGAGCTTCAGCAATTGTTCCTGAATTGTGTGAAAAGGAAGTCGTTGATCTGCTTCGTGGAATTCGTGGGAAAATGAAACATTATAATTCTGATTATGAAAATGTTTTTAGTGTTTGGCAAAATGCACAAATTGCTGTAAATGCTGAGAAATATTATCGGGCAATGATTCGTGGAGGCTCACATTCCTGGAATATTCGTGATCGTCATATGGTTTCTACACTTAATCGCTTAATGGATTTTCATGGTGAAAATGCTAAAGTAATTGTTTGGGAACATAATACACATATAGGAGATGCGAGGGCAACAGACATGGCTCGTGAAGGTATGGTGAATGTAGGTCAATTAGTTAACGAAGAACATTCAAAGCATGGTGTTATTTCTGTTGGTTTTGGTTCCTACAAAGGCACTGTTGTTGCAGGGCGTGAGTGGGGCGATGTTATGAGAAGAATAAATGTTCCTCCTGCTGTAAATGGCAGTTGGGAGCACTTGCTGCATTCAACAGGTAAAGGCCAGAATAAACTTCTATTATTTAATAACACCAGGGACGAAGAACAACTGGATATGCCGTTCGGACATCGTGCAATTGGCGTTGTTTATCGCCCTGAGTTTGAACAATACGGGAATTATGTTTCAAGTGTTTTACGCAAACGTTACGATGCTTTTATTTATATTGATGAGACTAAGGCACTTCATCCTTTAAATATCAAACCCGATGGACATCAGGTTCCGGAAACATTTCCATTTGGAATTTAATCTTTTTAAAATTCGATTTCTTTGGTTTCTCTTTTTTGAATAATGATGAAACTCAACGTATTCATTGATTAATTCAATAGTTTTCTTTTTGATTGGAATGTAGTTTTGTTTTTTTACTGCATTATTTTCATAAACTTAACGAAGGGATTTGAATCATGAAAAATATATCTTTCTTTTTATTTGTAATCTCTGTTTCGATTACAATAAATTTAAAAGCACATAACTTTGAGATTAATTACCTAGAAATGGTAGGTGTTGTAAAGCAGAATATCTATTTTCAGCAGAAATCAGAAGTATACGTTGCCGGCACCAAAGTGACTGTCTTTAATGAAGATAAAAAAATTATTTCTACGTGCTATTCGAATAATTTAGGAAAGTGTAATTTTAAACTACCTATTAACGGTTTGTTTTCAATTTTATTCTCAAAAGATAATTATGTTAGCAAAACAATTTCTGTTGATACAAAACTACCTAAAGACAAGGAATCAACATATATGTTGAAGTTTGATGTTTATCTTTTTGAATTTAATAGAAGTATTGATGTTTCTATTTTAAGTGATCCTATCGCGAAGGTTAATTTTGACAAATATTTTAGTGCATTTATCTATGATGTATTATATACAGATGCAGTAAATAATGCAATTTGGAAAAAATATTCTGAATTCTATATGGCCGATTTGAAAAATAAGATTCGCTTCGGGAATAAACCTGATTCAAATGTCTCTGAAGATTCATTCAATATTTCTTCTGAAATATTGAAAATTGATTCTGTTGGAAAAAATGAAGAACAAATTTCATTTAGAATACAGTTGGTTGCTCTTAAAGAGCAAAAGTTGCCTTTGAATTCTGAATTGTTTTCATTCTGCGGTGAAGTAAAAGAATCTTTTAGTGATGAAATGTATAAATATTCTATTGGTGATTTTGCTGACTTGAATTCTGCCCACAAAAAATTAATAGAATATGTTGATATGGGGTTCACGGATTCCTTTGTATACGCTAATAAAGGCAACGATCGAATTTCCATTATCGATGCCTTAATCATACTTAATAAATAGTTATTCTGTTTTTTCTGATCATTCTCCCCTTATATATTCTAAATAAGTACAAAGATGAATGAGTACGATTATTTTATACCTGATAAATTGATAAATAGGCAAACCAAATTAGGGAGTTTTCTTCAAATTGTAAATCGTTATTCTAATATTCTAGGTAAAACCAAGTCGATAAACGAATTTAATGAAACCCAATCTGAATTGTTCTCTCACATGCAATTATTGGATTCGTCATCCCTTTTATCCGTTTCTGATCTGCAAGGGAACATTATATATGCTAATGATAATTTTTGTAAAGTTTCAAAATACTCTCGTGAAGAACTTTTAGGACAACCTCATAGCATTGTTAGGCATCCCGACACTCCTTCTTCCATTTTTGTTGATCTGTGGAATACAATTCGAAATAGGAAGGTATGGCATGGTGAATTGAAAAACCGATCTAAAGATGGTTCGTTTTACTGGGTACTCGCTACTATTGCACCCATTTTAGGCAAAAATGGTAAGCCTGAAAAATATATTAGCCTAAGGGTTGATATTACCAAACAGAAGTTTGTTGAAGACGAGTTAGAAGACGCAAAGGTAATGATCGATATACATTTGCATGAAAATGTCAGGTATGCCAAAATCGTCCATAATTCTTTTTTAACTTCTAATGATGATATCGACATTGTTTTTGATCAATCATTTTTGATTTATAAGGCATTAAAAATAATAAGTGGAGACTTTTATCGTGTTGAAACAGTAAATAAAAAGGCCGTATTAATGCTCGGTGATAGCACTGGCCACGGTGTTTCTGCTTCATATATTTCAATTATGGTACTTAATATATTTACTCATTTGATTAAATTAAAAATTGATGTACCTGCGGAAATATTACTTGAAATACACAAAGAAATCAGACATATTAGGCATCAAAATAAAAAGAACCCGCTAAATGAAACCGCTGATATAATTATCTGCTGTATTGATATGCATTCTATGCAAATGAGATATGTTTCTTCAAATATTCGCGGAGTTATTATCAGACAAAATGAACTGATCGATTTAAAAAGAGATCGTTGTTTGATCGGTGAACTAACAGAAAATGATTTTGAGTTGACATCTTACTCAGTAACATTGAAGAAAGACGATTGCATTTATCTTTTTTCAGATGGCATGACAGACCAGCTTGGAGGCAAAAACAATAAAACATTCAGAATTAAAAAACTGAAGGACGTTTTACTTGCAAATAATCAATTAGAAATGAAGCAACAGAAGAAAAATATTTCTAAATCCTTGAGTGAATGGCAAGGTGAAAATGACCAAACTGATGACATGTCTATGCTTGCTTTTAAAATTAGTTAAACTATTTTTTATAATTAATTATTTATTAAAATATTTCAAGATGTTATTTTCTGATAAATTTCCCCTTTTGTCAATGTTTATGCACAATTATTTTCCAATTTTAACTTAGTGAGGAAAATCAAAATACTTTTTGATGACCATCATTTTTGTTGTTGATCTTGCACAATATTTTTGTTCGAAATATTTAGTTTAATTATTAATCAAAAAATAAATTATGAAACGAACGATTACTTTAGTTACAGCGGGCTTTTTTCTTGGCCTTTTGGGTATGAAGGCGCAAACAACCTGTTCGGATGATCGGGTTGCTTACGTAAACTCAAAGAATGCAGGCGCAACAGGCGCATACACATTATCAATCGGGGCTGAAGAAAAAGGCTCACAAGCATACCATTATTCGGGACCCGGTAAAGTTGGCGGTGCCAGAGTTTTCGGAACGGTTCCCGGTTTTTTAGGCGTTATATTAAAAGTTAGTCTTTATAATGTTGACGCAAATGACAGACCAACTGGGTCAGCAATTGCTTCTGCACCCTTAAAAGACTTATTCCCTTGGAGTCCTCCATCGTTTGATGTGAATTTTTCTCCTGCAGTTCCTGTTAGTTCAAACTTTGCTATTGTAGTAGAAGTTGTTAATTTCCCGGGTTGGGGTCATGACTTTGCACTTCGGTATACCGGAAATGGTGAAGGTTTAGGTGAAGATCTTGCTTCTCTTGCTGGAACTTCTACCGGTTTCAATTGGGCCAGTGCAATGACTACATTCAGTAAAGACGGTGATTTTTATTTGTATCCTAAAATGACAAATTTTAATACACCGATGTTTTCTGTTTCAACACAGTGCTCACCTACTGGGGCATCACTTTCATTTTCAAACATGACACAGATGACTGTTGATCCAATGTTTAACTTAATTACTTCACCTGGTTATTCCGGTGCTAATTATTTATATACATGGAATTTTGGTGATTTAACTCCTGTGTCTCATCTTCAAAATCCGACACATACTTATGCAACTGCAGGTGTGTATACAGTAACATTAACTACGACCATTGACGGTTGGGATTCTGATTGTTCTAAATCATATTCTAAAAATATTTCTGTTGGACTTTCAGTTAGTGCGACATCAATTAATAATGTTTCTTGTAATGGAGATAACGATGCAACAGTTGTTGCAGTTGGTACCGGTGGTGCGACACCATACACTTACAATTTAAATGGAGGTGTTTACCAGTCTTCAACTAATTTCAATGGAATGGTTGCAGGAAATTATACTTTGGGTATTAAAGATGCTTTAGGTTGTACTAAAACTACAAATTTTACTGTAACTCAACCGGCAGGTATTCATTTCACTTCTGCTGCTTCAACGAACGCGAGTTGTGGAAATGCTGATGGTGCTATTCTTGTAGCGACCTCAGGTGGAGTTCCTCCTATGCAATATCGTTTAAATGCAGGTACTTACCAGTCAAGCGGTGCTTTCAGCAGTATTGCTGCAGGTGCTTATACCGTTACTGCAAAAGATGCAAACGGTTGTACTTTCTCAAACATTGTTCTTGTAAATGATTTTGGTGGTCCGGCTTTCGGACTTACAAATTCAACTGATGTAAGTTGCTTCGGTGGAAATGACGGAAGTATCACTTTAACTTCTTTAGGTGGAACCGGAACTATACAATATAGTATTAACGGTGGAACAACATTTCAGACTAGTGGTATTTTCACAGGTGTTAATGCAGGTGTTTATACTACTATTGTTAAAGATGCTGCAGGTTGTAGTGATATCAAAATCTTTACGATCAGT
>JBILYL010000145.1:0-6630 GCA_044377775.1 Bacteroidia bacterium | reverse complement strand
TTTGTCGCCATCAGTTGTTTCATCAGGTAGAATGGTGATGACCTCCGCAATAAAGAAGAATTTTTTCAATGTCTGATTAATAGAATAATCTTCTTTGCTGATATGTCCGACACATTCGGTGTGCGTTCCATTACCATGTGGATTGAACATGATGTTCCTGAAATTAACTGAGCCACCTTGTTTCACATCACCCACCCAATCGCCCATACGAACAGGTTCTATTATTACAGGATTTGAATACCATGCATTTACATTTTCCGGTCCCGTTCTCAGTGGAATAGAAATGTCGATCGGCTTTGCCAGATCGACAGTATATGATTTTCCTTTATGTGTAATTTTCGATATCATGATTCGTTTATTTTAAAAAGATCACTTGAAATTTTATCCGCGATCAACTTTCCTTTATCTGATAAATATAATTTTTTTTTTTCATTTAACACATGACCTGACTGAATATATGGATCAACTTCTGCTAAGAAAAAATTCAAATATCCGTTCCCGAAGGCCTGTTCTATATAATCCAGATCAATACCCCAAATCGTTCTTAAGGATGTAAGTATATATTCATTATAACATTGATCAATAGTTAATTCTTCTTTTTCAAAATTCAGCTCGCCCTTATCCAATGATTTAATGTACAAAGCATTATTTGAAATATTCCACTGACGGCTGCTGCCATTAAAAGAGTGTGCTGATGGACCAAGACCTAAATATTTTTCTTTCAGCCAATAACTGCTATTGTGTTTTGAGTAAGCTCCCTCTTTGCAAAAATTCGATATTTCGTATTGTACAAAATCATTATTATGCATTGCTTCAAGCATGATCTCAAACTGTTCGGAGCTATGTTGCTCATCAACATTTTTAACAGAGCCTGCTTTAACCTGATGAGCCAATGCCGTTTTAGGCTCAACTGTTAAACAATAAGCAGAAATGTGTTTCACATTCAATGCAAAAGCGATTTGCAAATTATTCCTCCAGTGATGGTGAGTTAATGTTGGGATTCCATAAATCAGATCGATGGTGATATTGTCAAATCCATTTGCTTGAGCCAGCTTAACTGCTTTTAAAGCTTCTTCGGAACTATGCGCACGATTCATTAATTTCAAATCATCATCATAGAAACTCTGAATCCCTATACTTAACCTATTTACAGGTGTCTCTTTCAATTCATTTATTTTCAATTCCGTAAGGTCATCCGGATTCGCCTCCAAAGTAATTTCAGCTTCAGGATGAATCATGAAATGTTGATTCAAGGTATCAAAGATGTCGATCAATTCAATTTTAGAAAGAAGAGAGGGAGTTCCTCCGCCAAAATAAATTGTAGAGATCATTTCGTTTTCCAAATATTTTTTACGGAGCGCAATTTCAATTTTCAACGCATTCAGAAATGCGGATTTATTTTGTAGCGAAGTTGAAAAATGAAAGTCGCAATAATGGCAGGCCTGTTTACAAAAAGGAATATGAATATAGATACCGGCCATTATTTATTCAGGACAATTCTAAAGGTGGTTCCTTTATCTATTTCAGAACTTTTAACAAATATTTTTCCGGAATGATAATTCTCAATAATTCGTTTTGTAAGCGACAAGCCTAAGCCCCATCCTCTTTTTTTAGTGGTGTATCCCGGCTCGAAAACTGTTTTGTATTTTGATTTTGGAATTCCTTTTCCAGTATCGGTGATATCAATGTATACAAACTGAGTTTGATCGGAAAGTGAAATCGCAATTGAACCGTTTCCGTCCATTGCATCCACAGCATTACGTATCAAATTCTCGACCACCCACTCAAACAATGGAACATTTAATTGTCCGAATACTTCTTTCTCATTTCCCGAATCGATTGAAAATGATACATTTTTGGATGTTCTCAATTTCATATAATTCACGGCATCGTTCAATACTTTAACAAGATCAACTGTATCCAATTTAGGAACCGAACCAATTTTTGAAAAACGTTCAGTGATCGTTTCCAACCGTTTCACATCTTTTTCAATCTCCGCTGCTGTTTCTGGATCCAGTCCTTTTGAACGCAAATACTCTAACCAGGCAATTAGCGAGGACAAAGGAGTTCCTAATTGGTGAGCCGTTTCTTTTGCCATCCCTACCCAAACCTGGTTCTGCTCTACCCTTCTGGCTGTGCTGAACAATAAATAGGCAACAAAAAGGAACAATCCGATGATCGAAAACATGACATACGGATAGTATTTTAACTGTGTAAGAAGAATTGATTCTTTATAAAAAATATAGCTTTTACTGCCATCTCCAATTTCCACTTCTATTGGTTGGTTCTCTGAAGCCATTAGCGCCAACATTTCCTTCACATAAATCGGATCTTTAATTTTCAAAGAATCAACATTTCCGGAAGCAAGAACATTCAGACGGGTGGAATCAGTATAGATCACGGGAACGGATGCTGAATTCACAGCAACTTCAGAGATAAACGATTTTATAAGATCATCTAAATTGTTCTTCAATTCAGAGAACAATTTAGAATCCTGATAATACAAATAATTCTTTTGTCCTTTGTAAATAGTAATTTCAATTGGCTCCTGCACAGCACGCATAGCCTGCATCTGAAGTTTAAGATATGTTTTATCATTTTCCTTATCGGGATCCAGATTCCGGGAAGTAATCACAGTTCCGTGCTCATCGGTAAGAATTACGGGCACCGTAGTATTATCCGCAACAACTTTTAAAACAAAACCATAATCGCTGAGATCCTGAGAAAGCTGGCGTGTTGCTTCTGCCCACAACTCAACTTTTTTTCGTTCATCAATTTTTATTTTATTAAAAAGTTCATTGGTATATTTTACAAGTTCAGCTTTCTTTTTAATTGCATCCGCCCACAACTTAACTTTCACACGCTCTTCCTGAGCGATCTTATTTACGAGCGTATTTGTATACCACAAAGAGGCACCAACAATTAAAATGGCTGCAACAAACAACCACAACTTCCATTGTTGTTTTTTTAAATAAATACTCATAAACCGGGTTTTCTTTCTGCTATAAAATTAGTGTTTTTTATTGTAGTAGGTGACATTTAACAAGGGGAATCTCAATTCAGCGGATTCAAAAAAGAATAAAAAAGAGTGTTTTTGATGGAGGAACATCTTCAGAAATAAATTTGTAACTATTACTAGCGCCTTCCATGTAAAACAAAAACAAACTTTAAAAAAAGGAAGACCATTAAAAATCTTCTGTTTCAGGTTTTTTAGGCTTTTTCAACTCTTTCTTCTCTTCTTTTTTGTCTGCCTCATCCCACTTAATAATAAACTTGGGATCTTCTTTTAACGTTTTTTTATTCAAAGAAGAATCCTTCTTAAACAAACCAAACTCCTCTTTCAAAATCACTTTAAGTGTTTGTTTTTCAACTTTCAGGTCCTGCTTTACATTTTGAATCGCGCTTTTCGAATCGTATTTAATTACCGGATTATCAATTGTACCTGTCATAGATAAAAAAATATTAGTTCGACCGAGACCATCATCAGCCACCTCACCAAATTCATCATTTTCTTTTTTAGCTTGTTTCGCTTTTTTTGAAAGCAATTCGTTCAGTGATAACTTGAACTTATAATTGATCACATTATTGAATGTGTGCGTACCGGATGCGACAATACTAATGGCATTCGATTTAACTTCCATTCTTGGAATAGAAATAACCTGATTTTTTACTTCAATTTGATTTTTCAGAGTAGAGAAACGAATATTTTCAAGATCTTTCAGCTCAATGAATCGCGATAAACTTTTCATTGCCTCCACATTATTCAACTCTCCATTTTCGATGGTCATGTCAACACCTGCATATAGTTTATCCAAGTCCATTTTTAGTTCAGAATCCAATACGGAAGCGAATTGAATTTTTGCTGTCGCAACACCTTTCAAATTTTTATGTGTAACTGCAGTCTGCCCGAAATTTTCAAACTGTTCAAACATTTTTGTAATATTGATCCTGTCGATATCCGAAAAGCAGGTGATTAAAACCCGTGTACTATCTCTTCCATCAATAAGTCCGCTGGTTGTAATTTTTCCATTCATTGTTGAAAGCACAACTGGATCCACCACCATTTTTTTATCTTTTAGCTTAATCAACCCTTTAATATTCGTTGCATCAAATTTCCTGAAGACCAAATGTTCGATCTCGCTATTTAAATTAACATCAACCAAGTCGGAAAATTTAAGCTTATATTTATTTCCGGAAGTTGCATCTGATTCTTTATTAGCAAGCAATTCATTTAGATCTATATTTTTAGATGTCAAAGTTGCGTCAACGGTAATGTTTTGATTTTCCTTAATCAGAAAACCGATGATATTTCTGAAAAAACCTTTCAACTCAAAATCGCTGCTGGCAATATTCCCTGAAAAAGCATTTACAGCGAGATCGTTATTGTCGAATTTAAAATCACCGTTAAAACCGTTAAAACCGAGTGTGTAGTTTTTTAATTTAAAATTTACATTACTGATCTTCAGATCACCGGATGTGTTAACATTCTCATAATTTCCAGAACTTACATTCCGCCCTTCACCACTAAATAAAACATCAACCATCAAAGAACCGTTTACCGATTCGATCGTATCAATTTTCATAAACTTCTGAAGATTTTCGAGATTCATATCCGCTTTCACCTTGCCAGAAAAAGAAGGATTCGCTAAATCCCTGAGTGTCAATTCACCTTCTATCTTTCCTTGATCGATTGATGCAGAAAAAGGAATAAGCGTAAGCAATGAAGTTTCATTTGCATTTTTGTTCCCACTAAAATAATGACCTTTCAGATTCACGTTGTGCAATCTGATATCATCTTTTACTTGTGTAATTTCAGCATTGCTGATTCCGAAATCGGCTGTGACCTGAGGCATTTGTTTTTCTGAAACAACACCTTGAATAAGTGCATCAAAATAAAAGATACCATCACTTTCATAATCGTTTATTTTACCTTTGTATTTATTTGGAACAAGTGACAAAACAGACTTCACATCCATATCTTTCCCTTTTAAACCAAAATTTACAATTGGTTCACTTCCGTTATTAATTACACTTCCAAAAACCTCAAACAGGAGTTCTTCAATTTTTATTTTTCCATTTTTAATTTTGTATGATGGCATTGAATTATCAACAGTTAAGGACAATTCGGCATGAACATTTTTCTTATGAAGATAATTCACATTTTCTGTTTTGATAAAAGTCACAAACAGATCAGCAGTCGTTTCAAGTGCATATTTTTCGTCAGAAAACTTCCCTGACAAACGGCTATTTTTTATCGAAAAATCGATATTTTGCTTGGACTTCTGGCTTTTAAATGAAACACGAATGTTATTCAGATCAATATCTTCCAAAGAAAATGCAAAAGAGGTATTGCTTGTATCTCTAGATGATTTCCAGAAATGGTAATTATCATTTCCGTTTTCATCTATTCGTAAATTCAAATTTACAGTTGAAATCTCAATTTTTTTAACACGATAATTTTTCTTAAAAACGTCTAACACATTGAACTGAAATGAAATTTCACCGGCTGAAAATAAGGTGTCTTTATTTTTTTTTTGAATAGCCTCCATCGCTTTCACATTTTTAAAATCGACAGAAGCATAGGGGAAATTTTGCAGTACTGTAAAATCAATATCCTTCCCATCCACTATTATTTCGGTATTCAATTGCTTATTTAATTCCGCAATTACATATTCTTTCACTTCATCCTGATAAAAGTATCCGATCAAAAAAGCCCCACCCGAAAGCAATAAAAGCGAAAAAGTAAAAAACAAGAAAGCACGTTTCAGAAAGCGCAAAAATCTGAAAGACTTTGGCTGGGATTGTTCAGGAATGGTATTCTGATTTTCATTATTCATCATGCTCACTTCGTTTCAATACAAAGTTTACCAAAAAACTAAGACGTATGTTATTAACTAAAGATATGTTATCAATAACGCAACGTGGATAAGTTTAGTGTGATATAAATTTAAAAGGCAGAACAGGGTATTTGCTCTCCTTATCGAATTAAATGAAAAGAAATTATTTGTCCACAGCCCCTTTCTGTTGAAAAAGTCATGGGACAAATAAATCTATAAAAAGTACGGGGATTGTATTATTGAATTGGTTATTCAGCGGGGCTGATCATTTTCAGCATCCCTACTTCCGAATCGGAAAGCAATCTCCAACGACCACGTGAAAGATCCTTTTTAGTTAAGGAGCCGAACATGACACGATCAAGCTTACGGACATTGTAACCCATATGCTCAAAGATCCTTCTTACAATACGGTTTTTACCCGAATGAATCTCAACACCTACTTGCGTTTTATCGATTCCATTCGCAACGTAACTGATTTCATCAACTTTTATCGGACCATCCTCCAACTCTAATCCTTCAGCGATCTTATCAAGATCAACACGCTTGAGAGGCTTATCCAATTCTACATGATAAATTTTACGCACGCCAAACTTCGGGTGTGTTAATTTTTTTGTCAGATCACCATCGTTGGTAAACATAAGCAAACCGGTAGTGGCTCGATCTAATCTACCAACAGGATAAATACGCTCTTTACATGCCCCTTGAATCAGTTCCAAAACAGTTCTACGTTTTTGAGGGTCATCAGCAGTCGTTATATAATCTTTAGGCTTATTCAAGATAAGATAAACCAGTC
>JBILYL010000199.1:0-5462 GCA_044377775.1 Bacteroidia bacterium | reverse complement strand
AATTACCCGAAACGCATTGGGATTCCACATTCCGGGAATGTTTGATAAAATTTTAGATATTGACACCTGCTATTTACAAGAAGATCCTTCCAACGCGATCCGTAATGAAGTCCGCAAGTATGCTTTTGAAAACAGCCTTACCTTTTTCGATTTGCGTGAGCAGATCGGATTTCTCAGAAACATCATCATCCGCAGTACTTCTACCGGTGAATGGATGCTGATTGTTGCTTTTCATTATGATGACAAACCGGAGATTGAAAAACTACTAAACCACCTTGCCAATCATTTCCCTCAAATTACATCGTTGAACTATGTGATCAATTCAAAAAGAAATGATACGATTGGAGATCTTGATATTATCCTTTTCAAAGGGAATGACAGCATTTATGAAAACATGGAAGGACTGAAATTCAAGATCGGTCCAAAAAGTTTTTACCAGACAAATTCTGATCAGGCGTATGAATTGTATAAAATAACAAGAGATTTTGCAGCAATAAAAAATACGGATGTCGTTTATGATCTGTATACAGGCACAGGTACCATTGCAAATTTTGTCGCTCATCAATCAAAAAAAGTGGTGGGTGTTGAATATGTTCCGGCAGCAATTGAAGATGCAAAGATAAACTCACAACTAAACAAAATCAACAATACGGTGTTTTATGCAGGCGACATGAAGGATGTATTGAACAACGACTTCATAAATGCAAATGGGAAACCTGATGTAATTATCACCGATCCTCCCCGTGCAGGAATGCATGAAGATGTTACAAAAAAAATACTGGAAATTGAGCCGGATCGAATTGTGTATGTTAGTTGCAACCCTTCAACTCAGGCACGTGATTTACAACTTTTAGATGCGAAATACAAAGTGACAAAAGTTCAACCGGTTGATATGTTTCCGCAAACACACCACGTTGAGAATGTGGTTTTATTGGAACGCAAACACTAAATGAGATTAAACAAAATAGGATATCTATTCATTTTCCTGTTCGTCAGCGTTGCTTCTTTCGCTCAACAGGAAACTGTAATTACAGGTCATGTTTCCGAAATAGGAACCAATGGCGGAATCCCTTTTGTAAATATTTATTTTAAAGGAACACTTATCGGAACGGTAACCGATTTCGATGGCAATTATTCTATTAAAACAAGCACTCCCAAGGATTCCATTTATGTTTCGTTAATTGGATACAAGTCGAAAGCAAAAAAGGTTGAGAAAGGAAAGACACAGGTCATTAATTTTCAGTTAAGTCCTGAAGCCCTTAACCTCAGCACCATCGAAATTCGTCCCGGAATAAATCCTGCTTTACGGATCATCAGAAATGCACAATTAAACAAATCGAAATACGACCGTGATGATCTCACCGCGATCCAATATGTGAGTTATACGAAACAGGAAGCAGATGTAGATAACATTACTCCCAAAATGCGTAAATGGAGGCTATTTCGCCCTTTCGCAGCGATGTGGGACAGCTTAGATGTGATGGTTGGAGAAGAAAGCAAAGCGAATTTACCTGTTATGATGAGTGAGGTGATCTCGGAAATTTATTCGTTCAAAGAAGCAGAAAAAAGACATGAGGACGTGTCTGCCGTCAAAATAAAATTTGTTGGAATGAAAGACGGCAGTGCCGTTTCACAACTTACCGGCACCGACTTTCAAAGTTATAATTTCTGCAAAAACAATGTTGCAATACAAGGAAAAGACATACTCTCCCCTATTGCCGATAATGCCATGCTGTTTTACAACTACATTCTTGTTGACAGTATGATGATCGATAGCACAAAATGTTATAAGATCGATTGTCATCCAAAAAATAAAAAAGATCTGGCATATACAGGATATGTCTGGATCACGGATACCACATTTGCGATCAAACAATTGGATCTGGGAATTACTCCCGAAATAAATGTCAATTGGATCGATCATGCAAGAATTCAACAAGTACTGATCCCAACCGAAGCAGGACCATGGGTTCCGTCACAGACAAGAACATTGGTTGACTATACAACACTTACCGACAAATTCGTGAGTATGGTTGTACGGACCTATAATTCCAATTTGAATTTTGTGGTGAACAAACCAAAAGAAAAAGAATTTTATAAAAGCAGAATTCAATATGCAGAAAATGCACTTACACAAGATACGGCATGGTGGAGAAATAACAGACATGAACCATTAAGCAAACTGGAATCGAAATCATATAACATGATCGATACAGTAAGAAACATTCCATTTATCAGAAAAGGAGTAAACATCCTCTATTTTTTATTTACTGGATACAAAGATATCGGACCAGTTGATCTCGGACACTATATTAATGTTTACGGATACAACGCGTATGAAGGAACGCGATTAAAATTAGGATTCAGAACCAATCAGAAATTCAGCGAAAACTGGATCATCAGAGGATATGGAGCATATGGATTTAAAGACAAAGGATTTAAATACAATATACAACTTGAAAGAATTCTCTCCAGATATCCATGGAGTAAAGTCGGGATTCAATACCGTGACGATATCGACCAGATCGGTACAAATTTCAACTATTCCAACAACATGAATCTTGGGCAGTCTCAAAATAATCTCAACAACACTTTTTCACAGATCGGAAATATTTCAAAATTGGTGCGCATACAGGAAGCGCGCTTATGGTATGAAAAAGATTTTAATCCGGGAATTAATTCGAAGATCACCCTCCAGAATATCCGCACAAATCCATTGTTCCCAGTGAATTTCGGAGATCAGTTCAACATCTTTCAGACACGTAAATATTCCATAACAGAAGTATTGTTAGAAACCCGCATTTCTGTTAAAGAAAGATTTGTTCAGAATGGGACAGAACGCATCAGCTTTGGAAATAACAAATCACCCATTATCACTTTTAATTATACTTTGGGAATTAAAGATGTTTTGGATGGCGACTTCAACTATCACAAAGCAAGCATCTCTTTCTCCAACCGCTTCAGAATGTCAACGCTTGGCTATTCACAAGTATTTTTAAAAGCCGGAAAAGTATTTTCTAAAATACCATATACCTTGCTTGAGATTCCCAGAGGAAATGAAAATATTTTTTATGGAAATAACATTTTTAATCAAATGAATTATTTTGAATTTGTGAGCGACCAATACATCAATGCATTCTGGCAACATCATTTCAATGGCTTGTTATTCAATCGCGTTCCACTCATAAAAGAACTTGATCTGCGTGAAGTTATCGGAATAAATATGGCTTACGGAACATTGAGCAGCAATAATAAAAACTTTAACAGTAACAATACATTCACGGTTATGGATGTTCCCTATTTTGAAGCGGATCTGGGGATTGAAAACATATTCAAATTTATACGGATCGATTTTTTATACCGCCTGACCTACAATGATGATTTTTATAAAAAAGATTATGAAAAAGCCAATCCGGGAAGCCGCATCAATAATTGGGGAATAAAAGCAGGATTCCAATTCTCGTTCTAAAAAAACATATTCAAAACACACTTATTATGATCAACTTAAATGAAAATTTCTGGACCGATCGTTACCAGAAAAACGAAACAGGATGGGATCTTGGAGACATCTCCACACCACTCAAAAACTATTTTGACCAACTGACAAACAAAGAAATTGCAATTATAATTCCCGGTGCAGGAAACGCACACGAAGCGGAATACCTTTTCAAGAAGGGATTTACCAATATTACGATCATTGACATTTCTCCTGAACCCTTAAAAAATATAAAAGAAAGAATCCCCGGTTTTCCAACTAAAAATCTATTACTAGGCGATTTTTTTGAACACACAAAGAAATATGACCTGATAGTTGAACAAACATTCTTTTGCGCTATTGACCCTTCTCTAAGAAAAAAATATGCTGCAAAAATGCATGAACTGCTAAATGAAAAGGGGAAGTTGGCTGGTGTATTATTTAATGATCCGATGAACGCTGACAAACCACCATTCGGAGGAAACAAAGAAGAATACATTCCGTATTTCGAACCTTATTTCTCATTTAATACATTCGCACCTTGCTACAACTCAATAAAGCCCCGGTCTGATCGCGAATTATTTATCATTTTTCAAAAGAAGCAAACAACATAACATTCACCATTCCCCATTTTTTTAAAAAATCGTATATTCGCATGAAATGAAATTACGGATCGCATTTATATTATTTATATTACCTTTTTTGCTTGTTGCACAAACAAAAAAAGGTAAGCACAAACCAACTACCAGCGTTAAGAAACCCGGCATGGAAAACTTCTATGCCAATCATCAGATACAACCCGATTCGGCTTGCAGTCCGTATCTATATTACCAGGTTTACGATTGGGTAGGAACACGTTATAAATATGCGGGAAATACAAAGAAAGGGATCGACTGCTCAGGATTTGTATGTGAAATGTACAGAAACACATATTGCATAAATTTAAGCGGAGGTTCTAAAGATCTTTGGCCGGCAGTAAAACCAATTGAAAAAAAAGATCTTCAGGAAGGCGATATTCTATTCTTCAAAATAAAAAAAGGACAAATTTCACATGTTGGTGTATATTTGGGAAACAATAAATTCGCGCATGCATCGGTTCAATCAGGAGTGATCATCAGCGACCTGGATGAAGAATATTATAAAAAATATTTTTTCAAAGGAGGAAGAATATTATAAAAAAACAGCAAGCAATATATTTAAAGAGATGAGCAAAACATTAATTCTGAACAGTAAGCAAATAGAACAAAAAATAAACCGAATTGCATTTCAGATCTACGAAAACAATTATGGTGAAAAAGAAATTATTGTTGCCGGAATCTCCGACAATGGTTATTTATTTGCAAAACGAATTGCAGATGTGTTACAAAAAATCTCTCCGATCAAAGCCAAATTGATCGAAATAAAAATCAATAAAGAAAACCCTGCTGCTTCCGAAATAAAAATCTCATTAACGGATAAAGAATTAAAGAACAAGGTGATCATTTTGGTTGACGATGTATTGAATTCCGGGAAAACATTGATCTTTGGAGCAAAACCATTTCTTATTTCACCGGTAAAACGTTTAACAACAGCTGTTTTGGTGGATCGTGGACACAACCGCTACCCGATCAAGGCTGATTTTGTAGGATTGTCTTTATCCACTACGCTGCAGGAGCATATTACTGTTGAATTAAAAAAAGGGAAAGAAAGCGTATATCTGAGTTAATAAAAAACTAAACACCAATCTGCTCTTTTACAAAAGCGGCAAGTTCCTGAACATTTAATTCTTTAGCCTTAACAATATACTGCGCCTTGTGATAAATATCTTCGCGCTTTTCCAATTGACGGTTTACAAACTCCTTTAATTCCTTCTCCGTTTTATTCAGGATCAATGGCCGTTTATCTTTTGCGTGTAACAAGCGATTCACCAAGGTATCCACACTCATTTTCAAGTAAACGGTTGTCCCGTTATTATTCATCAGTTCCATATTACCATAATAACAAGGAG
>JBILYL010000200.1:0-5456 GCA_044377775.1 Bacteroidia bacterium | reverse complement strand
ATGAGAGAGGCATTCAGGAACAAAAATGCTGACGCATATGATATCGCTTTGATGGAAGATAAAGTTGCGCTCAAAAAAAACAAAAAACAAACTTTCGGAAGTGTGATCGTAAATATAGAAAACAAAAACTATGTTGCACCGATCGAAGATATTGATGGTCTTGAAAAAAGAAGAGCGGATCTCGGATTAAAATCAATGAAAACATACCTTTTGAATTGGGGAATAAAATGGGACATTGAAAGTTATAAAAAAAATTTATCATTTGTAGAAACGAAAAATCCTGAATATTAATTCAGTTTTTTTGAAAAAAAAGGACACCATGAGAAGAAAGATAGTTGCCGGTAATTGGAAAATGAATAAAACCTTGTCTCAAGGAAAACAGTTAGTAGAAGAAATTCTTTCGTCAACGGATGCTTCTTCTGATGTTTTAAAAATAATTGCGCCACCCTATATTCATTTGGCAGCAATAGCAGATATGTTAAGCTCACGAACTGATTTTGCAGTTGCTGCGCAGGATTGTCACCACATAAATGCAGGCGCATACACAGGCGAGGTTTCCGCTGAAATGATCGCCTCAACAGGAGCGAAATTTGTGATTATCGGGCATTCCGAAAGACGTTTATATGCAGGAGAAAACAATGAACTCCTTGCTCAGAAAGTGAATATCGCATTGGTAAATAATTTATCTCCCATTTTTTGTATCGGTGAAAATAGTGAGGAACGAAATGCGAATATCCATTTAGAAGCTGTCCGTAAACAAATAAAAGAAGGATTGTTTCATTTGTCAGCTGCTGACTTCAGTAAAGTGATCATTGCTTATGAGCCCGTTTGGGCTATTGGAACAGGACTAACGGCCACAAGTCATCAGGCTCAAGGTGTTCATAATTTCATCCGCACCGAAATCAACAAAAAATATGGAAAAGAGATTTCCGAAAACTGTTCTATACTTTATGGCGGTAGCTGTAACGCTCAAAATGCTCAGGAATTATTTTCATGCATCGATATTGATGGTGGCTTAATTGGTGGCGCATCTCTTAAGTCACCGGATTTCGTGGCAATCATCAACTCTTTTTAGAATCTTCCGATTTTAAAACTCATTATTGATTTAACAACTATACCCGATGAATTATATAGAAATTGCTGTTAGTGTAGAACCGAAAGAACCGGGTTCTGATATTTTGATTGCCCAACTTTCTGAACTCGGCTTCGAAAGCTTTGTAGAAACAGACCTTGGTTTTCTTGCCTATATTCAGGAAGAAGAGTACAGTGTGGAAGAACTTGAATTTACATTTGGTGATTTTGAAGATACGTTCACGATTGAATTTACATCGAAGATTATTCCAAAGCAAAATTGGAACAAAGAATGGGAAAGTAATTTTCAACCCATTGAAGTGGATGGCAAATGTTATATAAGAGCTCCTTTTCACGAAAAGAAAGATGGTTTTCTTTTAGATGTGATCATCGAACCTAAGATGTCTTTCGGGACTGGTCACCATGATACCACACAACTGATGATCCGGATCTTAATGTTATTAAATGTTAAAAACAAATCTCTGTTGGACATGGGTTGCGGAACAGGGGTGTTGGCCATTGCCGCATCTATGCTTGGTGCCGACCCGATTACAGCAATTGATATTGATGACTGGAGTTATGAAAACACTGTTGAAAATTTAGCGAAAAATAATATCAACAATGTTCTTGTTAATAAAGGT
Organism: Bacteroidia bacterium; assembly: GCA_044377775.1. Taxonomy (GTDB): domain Bacteria; phylum Bacteroidota; class Bacteroidia; order 2-12-FULL-35-15; family 2-12-FULL-35-15; genus 2-12-FULL-35-15. The sequence goes on along the minus strand of JBILYL010000200.1, from coordinate 3,744 downwards.
GATGCTCAACTTTTGGCTGGAAAAATATTTCATACTATATTAGCAAATATCAATAAGAATGTGTTGTTGGCCGACATGTCGGTTTATAAAAATGCCCTTGAAAAAAACGGAGATTTGGTCTTAAGTGGTTTTTTTGAAACAGATATTGAAGAGATAAAAGCAAAAGCAGAAAATCTTGGCTTAAAATATGAAGGTAGATATGCAAGCAACCAATGGGCTGCTCTGCATTTCACTAATTAGCGAAAAGAAATGAAAAAATTAAATTGTATACTTTTATTTATTCTTCTGATGGGTTTTGCTCCGGATTCGTTCGCGCAGCTGAACCCGATTAAACAATTTTCAGAAGATCCTTTGAAATTCCCTGAAGAAGTAAAAACCATGTTTGAAGCAACTAATATGGACAAAAAGGAGATCAAGGAATTTATGGAAGCATTTGTTCTGGCCTGGAACAACCCGAAATGCAACGACAATTTAAAAAAATCAATTGTCAATTCCTGTAATCTTATGATCAAAAAGAAATTACGGATCCTTCCCGAATACAAAAGCTATTTGTCTTCCGTTATGAATTTCATTAATTCAACGCATAGTGAAGACAACTTTTTAACCTGGCAAGAGTGTATCAATAAGATCTTAAGCGGAAAGATCCTGAAGAATTTTTCTGATTATCTGGAAATGAGCGACAACTTATTCGCGACAAACTCCTTCTATAATTCTTCGGTGATTCGCTACAGCTCTAACAGCAACAAATATATATTTGAATATGACAGTGTTCCGAAAGTGATTTTCCCGAACATGAATTTGCGCATCGCTAACAATCAGAATGATACAGGAATTATTTACAATACAAAAGGTGTTTATTATCCTTACAGAGGGATTTTTATCGGAGAAGGAGGAAAGGTTGACTGGAAACGTGCAGGAATCGAAGACAATGTAGTATGGGCTGAATTAAAAAAATACCAGATTACCCTTAAAACTAGCGGATTCACAGCCGACTCTGCCGTTTTTTTCAATAAAAATTATTTCCAAAAGCCTTTGATAGGTGTGCTTACCGAGAAGGTTGTTTCTGAAAAAGAAGGAAATATTACCTACCCGCGTTTTGATTCCTATAACAAGCGGATGGAGATCCTCAATATTGCAAAGGATGTTAATTATGACGGAGGTTTTAGTCAGCGTGGACCGAAAGTTCTTGGTTCAGGGAGTAAAGAGGAAGATGCAAAATTGATCTTTATCCGTGAAGGAAAAGTATTCCTGATTGTTGGTGCAAAATATATAGCCATCACGAAAGACAAGTTAACGGCTGAGTCATCGAATATAAAATTTTATTTCAATAAAGATTCGATCACACACCCGAGTGTGAACATGAAATTTGTTGTTGCAGACCGAAAACTCTCTTTGGTAAGAACAAATAATGGTGTTTCTAAATCTCCCTTCTTAAATACGTTCCACAAGGTGGATATGTACTTTGAAGAATTAACGTGGAAAATGGAAGACCCTAAAATGGATCTGGGTATGCTGGTCGGTAATTCACAGGAAGACGCGATGTTCGAATCTTCGAATTACTTCCGTACCGATCGTTATGACCGTATCCAGGGTTTAGACATGGTTAATCCACTGATCCAGATGCGCGACTATGTTAAAAAGATCGGTGATGTCCGTGATTTTCAAGGAGATCAATATGCTAAATATTTAAAGTTTTCACCAAATGATGTCCGTCCGAATCTGATCCGTTTATCAACAATGGGTTTTATCGCTTATGATGCTGAAGATGATGAAGTACATGTAAATGAAAAATTGTTCACCTATATCGCAGCAAGAGCAGCACACATCGATTATGATGTGATCCAGTTTCCATCTGCTGTCCGGGGCACAAGCAACGCATCTGTCAACTTGTTAAATTACGACATGAGCATCATGGGAGTGCGTCAGATCTATATGAGTGATTCACAAAATGTGGTGATCTATCCTGCTGAACAAAAAATCCTCTTAAAGAAAAACCGCGATTTTACATTTGCCGGAATCGTTCATGCAGGCCGATTCGATTTCTTCGGAAAAGAATTTTCATTTGACTACACAAAATTCAAAGTGGATCTTAAAAATGTGGATTCATTGCGGATCATGGTAAAATCACGTGAGCCGGATGCTTACGGAGAATATCCGCTTGTAAAAGTGAGAACCGTAATTGAAGAGATCAATGGGGATCTCGAGATTGACAATCCCGCCAACAAGTCGGGGAGGAAACCATTTCCCGTCTATCCGATCTTCAATAGTTTTAAAGAATCACACGCTTATTACGATAAAAAATCTATTCAAAACGGAAAGTACCAGCGGAAGAATTTTTATTTTCAGCTCGATCCGTTTACGATTGATAGTTTGGACAACTTTTCGAATGAAGGATTGACCTTCAAAGGAAAGATGGAAACAGCGGGGATCTTTCCGACCTTTAATGAATCGCTTACGCTCCAGCAGGATTACTCATTGGGATTCATCACACAATCACCTGCTGTCGGATATCCGATGTATGGCGGGAAAGGAACCTATAATGCCGCAATCAAATTAAGTAATCAGGGCTTGCATGGTGATGGAACAATTAAATATGTGACCTCCATAACCAAGTCGAACGACTTTTTATTCTTTCCGGATTCGACACGTTGTATCGCTCAGACCTATGATGTTAGCGAGCAAAAAATAAAACCGGAGTTCCCTCAATTGCATGGTGAGGATGCCAAAATACACTGGATCCCTGCAAAAGATGTAATGAATGTATGGAACAATAAAGAGAAGAAGTTTTTAGATTACAATGGGCAGGCACAATTTAACGGTCGTTTATCCATGACTCCGAAGCAACTTTTCGGAAGCGGTACTGCCGACTTTTCCAACGCTAAATTAGATGCGAAGCTTCTGAAATTCAAATCAAATTCATTTGACTCGGATACAGCCAACTTTAGTTTAAAAGCATTGGATATTGCCTCATTAGCCTTTGCTACGGACAACGTAAATGCCCACATCGATTTTGATAAACGTATGGGTGAATTCAAATCAAACGGTAAAGGTTCCATTGTTAAGTTTCCTGTAAATCAGTATATCTGTTTTATGGATAACTTTAAATGGTACATGGATGACAGTCAGATCGAATTGGGGTCAAGCAAAAAAGTTGCTTCATCTGCAAAAGAAGATCTGGATCTGGAAGGTCCCGAATTTATCTCCGTTCACCCGGCACAGGATTCACTAAGTTTTCAATCGCCATCCGCGAAATACGATTTGAAAAAATATGTAATCACCGCTAAAGATGTGAAATACATCAATGTGGCGGATGCCAGGATATATCCCGAAAAAGGAGATGTGATCATTGATAAAGATGCTGTGATGCGCACGTTTACAAATGCGAAAATTGTTGCCAACTCCATCACGAAATACCACAATTTGTATAATTGTACCGTGAATGTATTCGCAAGAAAAAATTATTCGGGATCGGGCTTCTACGATTATGTTGATGAAATTAAAACCAAACAAACATTTTATTTCAGCAACGTGAGTGTTGATACAACATTCCAAACCTTTGCTGAAACAAATATCCCCGACTCCTCAAAATTCAGGTTGAGTCCGAATTTCGAGTACAAAGGAAAAGTGAAGTTGAAAGCAACCGCCAACTATTTGGTTTTCGATGGTGCAGCACGCATCTCTCATGACTGTGCAGCAATTCCAAAAACATGGTTTAAATTTGAATCAGAGATCAATCCGAACAGC
>JBILYL010000014.1:0-20005 GCA_044377775.1 Bacteroidia bacterium | reverse complement strand
ATTGGTCACAAAATTATATTTAATGCAGGTTCCGCAATCGATCACCAGGACATTTTTACCAGGAAACAAGAAATTACCCCCGACTGCTCCAGCTAAACGGTCGCTGCCAAGAGAATCCGCTGTTTGATATAGATTTATAACCGGTGTAGGTGTATCTGCAGTAAAGAGCAATACGTTTACTTTTTGTTTCAGGAGAGCAATAAAGGACTCCATTTCATTGACAACCGAAGCTAAAATACACTGTTTCAAATCATGATTATCAAAAATACCGGAAAGAAGGAGCTCTTCCATAGAATTGAAGACAAAAAAATGTTTGAGAACCTTTTTTTCAAAGATTGCCGCCTTCACACGCGTGTTTCCTATATCTATAACTAATTGCATATCACAAAACTACAAATAAAGCGAAGGAATACAGAAATATTTTTTTGAGAAATAGAAATAATGTTTACATTTGCCCTCCGATTATAAGGAGCTGGTACCCTAGCTCAGTTGGTAGAGCAAAGGACTGAAAATCCTTGTGTCACTGGTTCGATCCCAGTGGGTACCACTCGGAGGGAAGAAACTGAAAGTTCAGTTTTCTTCCCTCCTTTTTTTTGCCCCAATCCCTTGTCAGTCTTACAAAGTATCTCCACCGCTTCGTTCAATTTTGTGGTTCGATACTGATTATCCTTAAAATTGAGCTTTTCAGGAAAGACCGAACCTGAAAAGTAAATAAGAAGATAAATCCAGAAGGTCGGAATTTTCGATTTTTTTTATGTTCTGAATATCTGTATTTTAATTAAATTTATAATCTCAAAAGCGAATCTCTTCGCATCACAAAGTATCATTTTTAATTACAGGAACGGATATTTACCGTATCTTTACGTATCATAAAGTATCAAAATTATAAAAATGAATAGCAACATACACACATTTTCATTAGCTCTTGATTTTAAACTAATGAATGAACTCAGCAGTATAGATAGATTTGGTGGCTCATGGAGTTTAATAGAAAAACGAGAAGGTCGACAAACGCTTAAACAATTAAAATCAATTGCCACGGTTGCAAGCGTGGGGGCTTCTACTCGTATAGAAGGCTCAAAAATGACTAATGATGAAGTTAAAGCTTTAATATTTGATAATATTAAAATTGAAAAATTAGTAGAACGTGACCAACAAGAAGTTATAGGATACTTTAGCGCACTTGATATAATTTCAGAATCGTACAGAGATATTGAAATTACGGAAAGTAGCTTAATGAATCTGCACAATATCTTAATGAAGTATAGTGATAAAGACCAATGGCACAAAGGGAGATACAAACAACATCCCAATTCGGTTGAGGCAACAAATCCTGACAGTACAAAAACAATTATTTTTGAAACAACTGCACCGGGTTTCGCAACAGACGATGCGATGCATGCATTAATTGATTGGTATAATTCAGACAATACAACACCGCAAATAATTAAATCAGCTGTATTTGTTTATGACTTTTTAAGTATCCATCCATTTCAGGACGGGAATGGTAGATTGAGCAGACTTCTTGGTTCTTTGTTGCTTTTAAAACATGGTTACTCATGGATTCAATATGTTAGTTTTGAGCATGAAATTGAAAGTCGCAAAGTCGAATATTATCAAGTTCTTATGGATTGTCAGCAACAACGTCCTGGAGAAAATGTTTATTCTTGGATTATTTTCTTTTTAGACTGCTTGGTTAATATCCAAAACAAATTAATGAAAAAATTGGATGTGCAAAAAAGTGAGAATCACATGTCGCCTAGAGAAAAAATGATTTTTACATTTATTGAAAATCATCCGGGATGCAAATCGGGAGAAATCGCAGAGAAACTGAAATTACCTTTACCAACAGTAAAGAGAATATTGTCTGATATGGTGGAAGGTAGATTTTTAATGAAGTACGGAGCGGGTATCGGAACCAACTACACAACTGAAAAACTAACGGAAGTAAAAAGTAACGTAGCAATGACACTAACAGATAAAGAGCCAAAAAAAGAATTTAATCTAAAAAATAAACATTCATTTTTGGAGATTAAAAAGATAATCCTTTCGCCAAAATTCAAATGGACAAAGCCAGACGATTGGAGTAGCGTATTAATTAATAAACCATTGATGCTTAATATCACTTGCTATAACAGGAAAGGAGCTAAGAGATTACAACCGTATTCAATTTCAACATTCAATAATCCTTACTATTTCGAGCCGTCATTTACATTGAGCAGTCCAATACATATTCCAGTAAATTTATGGGAAGGAGTTCCAAACGATAATGAATTTCCAATAAAAGTTACTTTAGAACTTTCAGGTGAAATACCTATTTTTGATTTTGATGTATTGTTAGTTTATGATGCGGCATTAGAATAACATAATTAATTAACACAAAATGGCTAACTCCTCTAATGGCTTGAAATATACCGCTTTAAACTCGATAGCGTTTCAATGTCCTTTAGTAACTGGTTCGAGATTTTGTCTGTGAAGTCCACAAAAGCCTCACAGTAATGTGAGGCTTTTGTTATTTTATGATGATTACGTTCTGATAATAAAGCGAACAGATGTGCGCTGAGGAATAGTTTGAATCCCAATATGCATCAATAAAAATCAGAAAAAATTCTTGAGCCTACCAGAAAATAAATTTCAAAAGGGGAATTAATTTTTAAATGATCATAAGTGATCTCCCGTATACCTTTACATTATACAATTAAAAAAAAGGAAAATGTTTGCCCAAACTAAATGCTCAGAACAATAATATCCGAACTGGATTTAAAATAGTATTAAATTTCAATAAGCACTTTTTCTTTCGCTTCCCTTTTACTCTTCCGTTTATCGATCGACATTAGTATGGCGGGAAGTAAAATAAGATTTGTACACATGGCAACAAAAAGAGTAATTGAAATAAGAACACCCATTGCTACCGTTCCACCAAAGCCTGATGCCGCAAAAATGGCAAATCCACAAAATAGAATAACGGCTGTATAGATCATACTCAAACCTGTTTCACGAATGGCAATAGAAATTGATTTCGCAACAGTTGCATTTATTTTCTTTAACTCTTGTCTGTATTTCGTTAAAAAATAAATGGTTCCATCGGAAGAAATCCCAAAAGCAATACTAAAAATCAAAATAGTTGAGGGCTTAAATCTGATTCCCAGATACCCCATGATTCCGGCTGTAATAACAAGTGGGATCAAACATGGGATCTTGGACAACACAATGATCCTGACAGAACGGAACAATGCGATACCGACAATAGCGATCAGTAATATTTCGATGAGCAGACTTTCAAAAAGGTTGCGCAACAAATAGGTATTCCCTTTCAGGAACATTAAACTTTGTCCGGTCAGTTGTACATCGTAATCTTTGGGATCAAAAATAGAATCTACTCTTGGCTCAAGTTCGGCAACCAATTTTTTCATTTTTTCAGAACCGATATCCGCCATTTGAAAACTCACACGGGTAATTTGTTTGGTTGAATCAATAAATGTTACGAGTTTATTTTCCTGTCCTTTTACTGTTGAAGTATACTGGGTCAACTCTTTCAGATCCATAATACCGGGCAAGATGTAATATTTCTTTTCTCCATCCTTGTATGCCTGATAGGAGAATTTCACGCCTTCAACCACAGAAAGGGGTCTTGAAAATTCTTCGTATCCTGCAAATACTTTTTGCAGTTTTTTAATTTTATAAAGAGTCGCTCCATTGTCGGCAAATACACCATTTGCTTTTTTTGTATCAATGGAAATTTCAAAGGGAAGAACACCATGAAAATTTTCCTGAAAAAATTGCAGATCTGTATTCACAGGATCTTTAGCAGGAAGGTCATCCACGACAAATCCGTTCACATTAATTTTGCTTGCACCATAAGCCGAAACAAGCGTGACAAGCGTAATTATAAAATATAACGATTTGCGTTTGTTATGAACGACATAATCTACCCACTCCAGAATTTTATTGATTTTTTTTCCTTCCAAATGTTTGGTTTGTTTTGCAGACGGCTTAGGAAGGTAACTTAAAATGATCGGAATAAGGATGAGTGTAATGCAATATGTTGCCATCACATTGATTGCGGCAACAACACCAAATTCAACAAGCATTGAGCTGTTGGTAAAATATAAAACACCAAAACCGATTGCTGAGGTTACATTTGCCAAAAACAAAAGCACACCGATTGTTTCAATCATTACAGTGAGTGCTTTTACTTTATTTCCGTGCTTAATACATTCACTCTGATATTTATTGATGAGGAAAACACAATTCGGAATTCCAATGACCATAATAAGGGGAGCGATCAATCCGGAAAGCATTGTGATTTTATAATCCAATAATGAAATTGTACCCAACGACCACACGACACCAATTGCAACAACAAAAACAGAAAAGAAGACAGAACTAAATGTGCGGAAAAACAACCATAAAATGATAACCATCACCAAAGCAGCCAAGCCCATGAACAATCCCATTTCTTTGGAAACCTTTTCCATCAATGCTGTCCGAACGTATGGCAAACCGGAATAATGTAGCTCTGCATTATGCTTTTTTGCATAGGCATCAGCCATTTTTTTTATCTGATGAACAATTTCAATTCTGCTTTTTGAATTCAGATCTTTTTTTGTGAAGGTGATAGCCATTAAGCTGGCACCGGTTTCTTTATTGTAAACCAAACCATCGTAAAAAGGAAGCGACTCAATTACATTTTTTAAACTGTCTAGCTCCTCCTGCGACTGAGGGACGCGGGAAATTACGGGAAGGAAATCAAACTTATTCAAACTGTCGTTGCGATGAATATTGTATAGCTTAGCAACAGACATTAACTCTTTTATTCCTTCAATATTTTTTATTTCATTACTCAGCTTATACCAGTCGTTGAACTTATTAAGCTCAAATAAATTCTTATCCTGAATACCAATAACCATAACACTTCCGTCTTCACCAAACATTTTTCTGAAATTTTCATACTCAATGTACGTTGGATCATCTGCCGGTAGTATTTGCGGGTACGTATAGGTTAATTCGATTTTTGTTGCTTCATAAGCCATAAATACGGTTATGACAGAAAGAATAGCGATGAATGTTATTTTATTTCTTAAGATCTTATTTGCAAAATATTTCCACATAGTATTATTCTTTATGTAATGCCCGCTTTTTGATCATTCCGCCTTTTGTATCCTTCACTGCACTCATGACAATAAAAGCATTGGGATCAATTTTTTCAATCTCAGCTTGAAGCCTGCCTATCTCCAAACGGGTAATTACAGTATATACAATTTCCATTTCATTTTTATTGTCTCCGCGTTTTCCGTATCCGCGTTTTCCATTGTAAATGGTCACTCCTCTTCCCAGTTTTTCGGTGATCATTATTCTCAATTCTTCATTATGCGATGAAATAATTGTTACACCGGTATATTCTTCAACCCCTTCAATAATAAAATCAACTGTTTTTGAAGCCGCCAAATATGTTAAAATGGAATACAAAGCTACTTCAATTGATAAGACATACGCTGCAAGTGAGAAAATAATAATATTAAAAACTAAAATAATATCTCCCAGTGTAAGTCCTGTTCGTTTACTCAAATAAATTGCAAGAATTTCTGTTCCGTCTAAAACACCGCCTCCTCTTATTGCAAAACCGATTCCTGCACCAAGAAAAAAGCCTCCAAAGACCGAAATTAACAATTTATCAGATGTAATAATAGGATAATTTATAAATGTAATTGCCAGTGCCAGTCCAACGATAGCAAAAATACTTTTTAGTGCAAATTGCTTTCCTAATTGGGCATAACCTAACACAATAAATGGAATATTAATGATCAAAATCAGAAGTGGGAGAGGCAGATCAGAAACAGTTGCCGCTAAAAGAGAAATCCCTGTTACACCGCCATCAATAAATGAATTGGGAAGCAAAAAACCTTCCAAGCCAAACCCGGCAACAATAATACCGATTGATATTAAAAAAACATCTTTAATAAAATGATAGGCTGACAATTTGAATTTCAGAAATGCTTTCGCTACATCATATGATGAAAACTCCTTCTTTACAGACTTTTGGGAATCGAGCTGTACCTTTTTTATAATTATTTGTTGTAGAATCGGATTCATATTTTCATTTTTTTAATAATTATTGTATGATTTTATATCTATCGGTTGCTCCACTTTTTTCTCACAAACAATAGTATGAAGCAACCGAATAGATAAAAAATATTTTTACAGGTCAAACAGTGCTTTAACTCCTAAAAGGATAGCTGTAGTTCCAATAATTATAAGGGCAATAAATCCCCCTCCTTGCATAAATCCTCCATTTTCTCCGGATTCATTTTCTTTATTTATCATATAAATTTCAATTTAATAATTAATAATCGACCTGTTTTGTCACAATATATTAATTGCACGACTTTATTAAATCGTGCAAAAAACTAAATATTAAAAATCAAATTGTTAAACGATGATAGGTAATATAGAATGGAGATTCATTGTTGCTATTTATTCTGCTTAGGGAATATGCAGAATAAAATACGGTGAAAGTACGAATAGATAATACTGCCAGATTAGCGGATAAAATTTTTCTATTGTTTTTAAAATTTTGGAATCCGGAAAAATTGCTTTCATTTCCTTTTAAAATAAAATCAGTCGGTTGTTTGACAGAAGAAACGGAATTTTGTTCTTCAGAATCAACATATTTTTCTGAAACAGAAAAGAAATTAATATCCGTTGAAGATATACCACCTATAGAGTGTAAACTTGGACGACTTGTAGTAAAAAAAACAAGTAAAGTAAACAGAAGAAAGAAAACAATCCTTTTCACCAACATATCGCGAAGTTACGAAAATTAAATAAAAAAAAGCACCCACTTCAGCGAACATGATGTAAATAAACTGAACACCTTGATAAAAAGCTCAAGGACGAAAATCTTAATTATCAATAATAACTTACACGTTTAACTTTAACAACGGGATGCAGCGAGTAATCTCCGGTACCATTTTGTAAAATTGATTTTTCAGCGTCAAAATCCAATACGATTAATAAACGTTGATTTCTTTTAATTTCCTGATACACCTGCACTTTGATACCGGTTTCATAGCCACTTGGAATTTTCAAATCAAAGATCTGACCACCAACAACTATGGTATTATTATTCCTGAGTAAAAGCCGGATCTGACTCACTCTTCCTATTGGAATTTCTTTTTCATCAGCAAGTATCACTGTTACATCATTGGCAAGTAACAAAAGATCATATATTCCCGTATTCGTTGGAAGATCGATCCATGAACCTTCTTGTGCTCCGGAATAATGCACAGAGACCTTTTCAATATCGATATAAATATGATCATAGGTTGTTGTTGCAGAATCGGTCAATTCGACTTTCAGTGTTCCGGAATTAATATCGCGTTCACACGAAAGAATGAACATAATGCACAAAAAAATCAGAATAAATTTGAGTACCTTCTTCATTTCTCTTGCTTTATTTATGAAAAATCATTTTTTAAAATACATACTTGATAACAATACCCGGATCGAGCTTAAAGTAAGGTCCATAACCATTAAAAAATTCGATGAATGGTTTTACTTCAGTGCTCAGTGCAATGGGAACTTTTGGGAACTTATATTCTATTCCGGTAAGAATATCAACACCAAAAATGGAACTATAACCATAATTTCTTTCATATGAATAACGTTTCCTATCAATAATGTAATAATCGCGCGTTCTTTGATATGCACCCGATACATGTCCGCCTGCTCCAAAATAAAAATCCAACCCCTTTGCCTTTGTCGGATAAAATCTTTCATATAAAATTGTTAAACCATATACATCCGGGAATACCCCTCCGATAAATTTAATTGAATTCTGTTCATCGAATTTGTGATTAAAAGTAATCCCGGACGTTTCGCCAAGTCTTAAACCTAATGCATTCGTATAATCAACCTCTGCAGTCTGGGCAGTAACTTTCCAGAAAGATAAAGAACAAACAAGCCCAGCTGTTAAAAGTAATGATCTATTCATGATCTTGTTTTTTATCCAAAGAAATCACAAATACGTATTCAAAAAAATGACCCTGCAGGAAACAGACGGTGATATAAATCACATAATTTAAGGACGGCTTTTTACCTCAAAGCATTAAGCCTTTTTTATTACCTTTGTATAATGAATTCTGCATCAAAAAAATCGAGACCCCTTTTTTGGTTTTATATATTATTGACCTATGTATTTCTGCAGTTTTCGTGGTGGACCTATTCGATGTTTGAGTTAAATTCAGAGAACACGCGACTAAAAACAGAATTGAATCTTCTTAAAGGTGAAAATCCGGAAGAGGTAATCTCAAAAGGGAATGCAATGAATGCTAAGCTTCATAAACGCTGGCTGATGATTTCCAGTGAAGGTGCTGTTTTTGTATTCCTTCTATTACTCGGTGGTTATCAAATTCGCAAAACCTTAAAAAAAGAAACGGCTCTGGCACAACAGCAAAAAAACTTTTTACTTTCCGTTACACACGAATTAAAATCACCTATCGCATCAACAAAACTTCAATTGCAAACATTGCAAAAACATGAACTTGAAAGAGAAAAGCAAAAAGAGATCATTGCCAATGCGATCAGCGATACCGAACGATTAAACAATTTAGTTGAAAATATTTTACTTGCCGCTAAAATCGAAAACAGTGTATTCACCTTTCATAAGGAACCCTATAATTTATCCGAATACATTACTGAAGGGATGAATCAAACCATCAAATCATTCAACTACAAACAAAAAGTTGTTTTAGATATTGATCCTGATATCAGAATGAATATTGACCGAACAAGCTTTCCTTCCATCATTTTAAACTTATTTGAAAATGCTGTGAAATATTCTCCTGAAAACTCAACAATAACCATTGGACTGAAAAAGCAGAATGAAAATGTGATATTATCTGTCGCGGACGAAGGTGTTGGTATTTCCGCAACAGAAAAGGCTTCAATTTTTCAGAAATTTTACCGTGTAGGGAACGAAGAGGTAAGAAAAACAAAGGGAACAGGATTGGGTTTATTCATTGTGAAACATATCGTTGAAAACCACAATGGCATAATCATAGTAAAAGACAATGCTCCAAGAGGAAGCATTTTTGAAATAACATTTGGATAGTTGATCACAGATAAAAAAAGTAGAATGAAAAAAGTAGCATTATTAATATTAGATGGTTGGGGTATCGGAAATGGCTCTAAATCCGATGCCATTGCAAATGCAAATACACCTTTTATTGACAGCTTGTATAATAAATATCCTCATTCAACACTTCGGACCTCCGGTGAAGACGTAGGTTTACCTGCAGGACAAATGGGTAATAGTGAAGTAGGACATTTAAATATTGGTGCGGGCAGAATAGTATATCAGGATTTTGCACTTATAAATAAAGCGGTTCGCGAAAAAACAATTGATACCAATAAAGAATTGGTAAAAGCGTTTGAACACGCAAAAAAAAATAATAAAGCAGTTCATTTTATCGGATTAGTTTCGGAGGGTGGAGTTCATTCATCTCAAGCACACCTGCACCACCTTTGTGACCTGGCAAAAGAAAAAGGATTAAATAATGTATTTATCCATGCCTTCACAGATGGTCGTGACACGGATCCCAAAAGCGGATTAGGCTACATGACTAATCTGGAAAATCATTTAAAAACATCGACAGGAAAAATAGCAAGTGTTATCGGCCGCTATTATGCTATGGACAGAGACAAACGGTGGGAACGGGTTAAAATCGCCTACGATCTATTAGTAAAAGGTGAAGGCTCTAAGACACAACATATTATTAATGCCATCCAGGAATCATATGCTGAAAATATAACTGACGAATTCATTAAACCGATTATACATACAGATGCTGCAGGAAATCCAATCGCTGTTATCAAAGAAGATGATGTTGTGATTTGTTTTAACTTCCGCACCGACCGCTGCAGAGAGATCACTCAGGTATTGACACAAAGTGATCTGCCCGAATTCGGAATGAACGTGTTACCACTTTATTATGTAACAATGACTAACTATGACGCAACGTTCAAAAATGTTCACATACTTTACGACAAAGATAATCTGGTAAATACTCTTGGTGAAGTTTTAGAAAGAGCAGGAAAGAAACAAATACGAATTGCGGAAACAGAAAAATATCCGCATGTTACCTTCTTCTTTTCAGGTGGAAGAGAAAAAGAATTCAATGGTGAAAAAAGAATCATGGTTCCATCACCAAAAGTTGCTACCTATGATTTAAAACCGGAAATGAGTGCGGCAGAATTAACCGAAGCTATTATTCCTGAACTGCAAAAAGGGAAAACAGATTTCATTTGTTTAAACTTCGCAAATGCTGACATGGTAGGACATACTGGAGACTATAATGCAGTAATAAAAGCGGTGGAAACAGTGGATGCATGTGCTCAAAGAGTAGTAGAAACAGGAATTGAAAAAGGATATTCATTTATTATTATTGCCGACCATGGCAACTCCGATTTCATGCTCAACCCGGATGGATCACCCAACACCGCGCACACAACCAATCCTGTTCCTTGTATTCTAATTGACAGTGATTACAAACATGTGAAATCCGGAAAATTAGCGGACATCGCTCCTACCATATTAAAAATAATGGGGATTGGTATTCCAAAAGAAATGAATGGTGAAGTTTTAGTTTAAATTTCTAAAAAAAAGAAATAACGTTACTTCATAATTACAACTTTTCTTGAACCTGAAAATTCTGGCGTTTGAAAATGAACGAAATAGATTCCGGGAGCAAGATCACGTGTTGCAATTTCTGCCTTTTCGGCATCTGAAACTACTGATCTGTAAACTACGTTCCCGCTAAGGTCATACATTTTCAATTCAACATTCTTTAATCGCTGTTCAAACAAAATACAAAGATGATCTGTTGCCGGGTTAGGGAAAACGGACATTGGAATTGTATTATCAAAATTGTTAATTCCTGCTGGTTCTGTTCGCTCAAACGCTCCTATTTCTATTGCTCCATTCACGCGATTATTACCTAAATAATCAACTAATGCCGGAAAGCAGCCAAGAGTATCGCCCTGATCGACACATGGTGAAGAAGGAAGAATATTAAAATCGGCAGTTAATGCACTCGTCAGATAACTATTATTTATTGTTGGAGCAATCAATTGAGGATTAGTCCCGATCACGTTATGAGTAGTATCTACAATAAGTGAAACACTTGTTCCGTATAAAACGGAATGGTAGTATTTTGAAGGAATATAATTGTAGTCAAACTTTAAAGAGTTTGCCGACAATACATAAACTGCATTTATAGTATCTACCATACCTGAAACTTTTTTAGAGAAGAAGATATTGTTCTGAAGGTTCACTTCCGACATTGGATCCAAGATCAACACACCAACTCCCATTGTGTTAACAGAGTTATTAATGATATGGTTGTTCGAAATTGTTGCTCTGCTGTGATACACATAAACACCACCCCCACCATAAGCGGAAAAATTATTTGCTATCACATTATTTCTTACGATGTAATAGGTATCTGTAAAAGGTATAGCACCCTCGTTGTGTGACAGATGAATTCCTCCACCACCACCTGATGCACCGCAGGATCCGTCACTTTGATAGTTATTGCAGATAAGATTGTTTTCGATTGTAACATGACCAGAACGACAGCCAACAGCAGCTAATTGCTGACAGGTATTATTGTAAATTTTATTTCCGCGAATTGTCGCTTCACCAATTGAAAGTTTAATTGGACCGGAATCATTAATCATATCATTGTGGTGAATTAAATTATTTTCGATCAATAAATTATTCCAAATTCCACCAATAGTAGAACCAACATGATTATTATATAATTCCGAATTAATAATTTTGGTAAAGCCGCCACTATTTCCTGTCCGAATAACTCCAAAAACAGAAGAATTATCATAGACTGTACATCCATTCATTTCAATTGTATCTGCAGCTGAGTATGTTTGCAAAGAAACATTTGCCGATGCCAGATACATTCCCGTACCTGTGGTATTGTGTCTGATTGTACAATTAGAGATTACCAATTCTCGCTCACATGTTAATGCACAATTGTAGGTTGTTACATAAGTATATCCGTATTTTGCATCTTTAATTGTACAATAGTTCAGAATAGAATTATCAGGAGTGCTACCAACATATTGTTTCATATGCAAACCACTCCACCCACCGGTTGTTACAGCCTGATTGCTCCATCCCGTGGTATCGTTTGCCTCAAAAATAATTGGCAAAGCGGCTGTTCCGGAAGCAATAAGCTGTCCGACAACGTTAAATTTGGTTGTTGGCATAAATTTCACAACAACACCAGGATCAATTGTAAGCGATTGTCCACCGGATACACCTATTGATACGGTGACGATATAAGGAGAACCGGCTAAAGTCCAAGTTCCGGAAACAGCACCCGTAGAAATTGTTGTTTGAGAAATCGCAGAAATGCTTAATAACAGAAGTACGTAAGTAAATATTTTTTTCATAAAGGAGTAGTTTTTTATACTATCAAGATAGCATAAGTAAATGAAAAGTTGCATGTACTAAAAAATACACTTGAGGCTTTAAAAGGAAGGGAATCAGGAGGAAATTTGAATCGTTCAAACTAAAAGTTAAACTATCTCACCAACGTTACTCTTCCGATATACTGATGATCTAGCTGTTGCACATCATCACGGAAATTAATTTTATAAACGAATACATCGTTTGTACATAACCGTCCTTTGAAGAAGCCATTCCAACCGGCTTCCATGTTGTTTGTTTCAAATATTTTTTCTCCCCAGCGATCAAAAATTAAAAACGAATAATCGTGAACTCCCAATAGTTTTGGCTTAAAAACATCGTTCAATCCGTTTCCATTTGGGGTGAATGCATTCGGGATCCAGAAATAAAATTCAGGACGAATGATCACCTCGATGTATGCTGTATCCTTACATCCCGAGGCGTTTGTAACAACCTGCATAATTGTGAAGGTTCCAGGATGTGTATACGCATGCGATGTATCACAATTGCTGCTGGTGGTTCCATCGCCCCAATAAATATCGCAATCGATCGCCCCCGAACTGATATCAGCAACTGTTACTTCCGGATAGAAAATAGATGTATCAGTAGGAGCTGCTGTTAATCCTGCATCAGGAGAAGGGAAAACGGTAACCGAAGAAGGCAACTCGAATGTATCTTTACAACCATGTGTTGTAGAAATGATTAAACTAGTTGGATATGTTCCAATAGAAGGATAAATATGACTTGGATTTTGTTCGCTCGTTGATGCGCCATCTCCAAAAGACCAAAAATAACTGAGCGGAGTATCACCGGTGGAGCCATCTAAAAACTGTACCGGTTGTAGATCACAAGCAATAGGCGAGCCCAAGGTATAATCGGCAACAGGTTTTGGATAAACATTTATGCTGGAGGTGAATGTTTCAGTACAGCCATTTTCACTCACTGTAAATGTGACGGGAAATGTTCCGACAGAATCAAATACAATATTAGTCGGATTGACATTCGTGCTCGAGGAAGGAGAAGCATGCGAACCAAAATTCCATAAAAAAGTTCCGTTACCCATAAATGCACCTGCTCCGGAAAAATTAAAACTGTTCTCATAAATACATTCTCCCGGAGGAGGGGAAAAAGTTGGATCCAGCAAGGGGTAAATATAAAATGTATTTGAATTTGTATCAGCACACAATGAACCCGGATTAATGATCAGTGTTACAACGTAGGTTCCTGAATCAGCATAGGTCCAGGAAGGCGATAAAACATTTGACGTATCTAATGTTGTGGATGGATCACCAAAGTCCCAGTGGTATGAAAAGGCATTGATACTTGTTTGAGAAAAATTTACATTGTAACCAAAGCAATAAGTGGTTTGCTGGGGAATAGATGCAACGGGTAAACCCGGACAAGTAACTACGTTGAACTGAAAATCTCTTTTGTTTACATCGATCAGAACTCCTGCACGGTATTCGCTCACACATACACCAACCACCCATTGACCAACCATATTGGGCGTTCCTGTCATTAATCCGGTTACAGGATTCACAGAAATAACAGGTAAAGCGCTCATCGGATACGTTGCATTATATGGTGCCTGCCAAGGTACAAAAGCATATGGTGGTGGCATTCCGATACCCGGACAACCTGCGGCTGCACCCGGTGGCCCAAGCGAAGGGCAAGAAGGATCTAAGCCGGTATAAGGATCACACAATTCGTAATACAATGAGTCGCCATCAGGGTCGGTGGCCGAATGATCAAAAAACAAAGGTACACCCGCACATAAAAAAATAGGAGGGAAATTTGTGTAACGCGGACTGCTGTTTCCGGGGGCAATGGAGTTATCGGGAATGTGTGCCATATAGGTTGAACCAACATCACCTGGTAAAATCAAATTTAAGATCGTTCCATTCCGGCAGCAACGCTGGTAAGTTAAATTGTATCCACCGGGTATATTCGGCAAATTAACTACTGCCTGATAAATACCTTCTTCAACACAAATATTTGTAGGAGGAATAAAACAAGGATTATTGATTGTTGTAGGTAAAATAACTGTTGGTGGACGGGGAATTTCGATACTATCGATAAATACTCCGGCACTGTTAAAAATAAAAATGCAGGCAGGATCATCCAGCAGCGGAACCCCATTGTAACAATCGCGGTAAACTTTTAAAGTAATGCGGTAATTATTTCCGCCAAGATTATCATAATAAATTTCGCCACCCACAATGTGGGTAGCGTAATATTCTGATGACAGAATTATGAAAAAAAAGAATAACAGAAATCGTTTTAAGTTCATTATTAAAACTCATTGAAAAAAGTTTTCTTCTGAATTATTTCGAACGAGTGATATGAAAAAAACCGGCAAATACTTTGTTATTATCCACACTACTTGTTTTATAAGAAGAATAATCTACTTGGTTTGAATTCGCTGATACTGTTCCGGAAACGGGAACTGTTAACACATAATAATACACGCCATCCACATAAGTTGAACCATTCCAATCGTTTTTATAATCATCACTTTCAAATACTTTATTTCCCCAACGATTGAAAATCGCTAAAGAACTTCCAGGGAATTTATCTAGGTTTTCTACATAGAAAAATTCATTAACGGCCGGACCATTTCCATCAGGAGTAATAATATTCGGAATATTAAGGACACAACTTGTTTCAACAGTAATAGAGATCTGGTCGTTTTGAATGTTGCCACATACATCTGTAATGGTAACCTGATAGGTACCGTTTCCATTTGCAGATAAGCCTGTTGCAGCTGTATTCGGAGAATTAACGTTATCGGTTCCCGCTATAGTTGTCCAGCTATAGGTATAAGGTGATCCGCCACCAGTAATGAAGGCATTAAGATTTAACAGATCACCCGGACAAACAATCATGTCACTTCCGGCATTTACAACCATGGGAGCAAATACAGCAACCGTGATGGTCGCGGAATCTGTTACTAAGGGCGTTGGGTCGATCGTACCATTGCAGGCATCATTCACAGTAACTACATACGTTGTTGTGGAAGATACTGTAACTGTTGGACTTGGGATAGAAGGCAACCCGGCACTCCAGGAATAGGAGTATGGTTCAACTCCACCCGTCACATCCGCATTCAGCGTAAAAACACCACCAAGATTACAGAATGTTGTATCATTCAGACTCAAGGTTAAAGGGGTATATTCATTCAAATAAATAGTTGCATTGGTGATTGTTCCTCCGCAAGCTCCCGAAAGCAGGATAGACAATTGAATAGTATCCAACCCTTCTAAAAATGCGTCAGATACAGCATTGATACAATAAGAAATAGAATCTTGTCCGGCAGCAAAAAATAATTGTGAAGGCAATGGAATACCCACAACACCGGTATTATAGTCAACACCATTTACTGCCGATCCTCCAATCGTTAAGTTCACTGTATCGGCATTTGCAAGATTAGATGTTCTTACAAAGTAGATACAAGCCAATCCACACCCTTCATACAATGTTGAGTCGTTTGCTCCACCATAAGAAATTTCAGGAACAATAGTAACACCTTGGCTGCTGAAACTGCCCGCTTCTAAAAAAACACCAGAATCCCAACTGCCATCACCAGCATCTGCAATGGCAAGTTTAATGTGATATGTTTGTCCGCAATTTACAGCAGCAATAGCAGTAAGTGGAACCGTAAACCCATCATACTCAACCGTTGCTCCTGGAGGGGTTTCGTTGTTAACATAAAGTGAAGAATAACCAAGACTAGTACAACCACCAGCTGTTCCGAAAGAACCAGCAACTCCTGGATTAACCGTATTGATGGCAACAGGTAATCCTCCTGAACCAGGAATAATTGCAATATTTTGGTTTGTATAGCTTCCACCTGCTGGATTGGGTCCAGAAATAAAGAAACCAAATACATCATTAAAATTTGAACAAACAAATTCAGGATATTCTTCCGAAGCAAAAACATAACGGAATTTTACTGTGTCGGATGTTGGAATAAAATCAAATTCAAGAATTGCGGCATCATAAAGTACAGTTGAAGAAATAGCATTCAATTCAGGATCGGTACAAACAGTACCAGTTCCTCCCATGGTACTTCCTGCAGCAACATTAGGTCCTGGAGCCACATTTATATCACCAGTAGTTAGCATTGCACCAGAGGTAAATCCAATATTAGAAAATGCACCATTAAAAGTTCCACAATAATTAGCCGCTCCTGAAAAAGTAATTCCACTGGCAGTAACACCAGAACCAAGCAAGGTATCTACCGCTAAAAGTGGTGTTGCAATTGATACAGTTAATTGAGCAGAAGCAGTGTTAAAAACAAAAACTGCAATTATACCTATTGAGATTTTTTTGATAAATAATTTCATGATTTTTTTTAATTATTATTTTAAATATTATCGAACTAACGTAATGCTTCCGATCCTTCTTACAACTTCAAAGTGATATCCTTCCAGATCAAAGATGACAGCATAAACAGCTGAAGGCGCTTTTTGCCCCATATATGTTCCATCCCAACCGGTATACAGATCTTCTGTTTCAAAAAGTTTTTCTCCCCAGCGATCATAAATTTTCATGTTGTATTTTTTTATTCCCGCACCGTAACCCATAAACAGATCGTTTCGTCCATTTGCATTCGGAGTAAACGCATTCGGGAAATAAAAATAAAAATCAGGCAGCACAACTACAGTTTGGTAAACAGTATCACTGCAACCTTCACTATTTGTGGAGATCAACATAACGATATAGGCTCCGTCATTGATATAATTATGAATTGGACTGTCTTCCGTTGAAGTTGAATCTTGTGAACCGTCACCAAAATTCCATAAATAAGAAACAGCACCGGTCGACTGATTTTGAAAGTGCACACTTTGATTCGTAATAAAGCTGTAGCCAAAATTGGCAACGATCGGGAATACTGTAACCGTTACCGTATCCGAAATAGTTATTCCACAGTCGTCAGTAACTATAACAATATAACTGGTAGAACTACCGGGCGAAACAGTTGCCGAATCAATCAATGAAATGGAAGGCGACCAACTGTAAATATAATCCGGCAAACCAAAAGAAGGATCTGCATCAAGAAGAACATTGTTCCCTCCGCAAATTGTTGTATCACTTGTTAATGTTAATTGCAGAGGCGTATACGGATTTATATTAATGACAACACTGTCGGTAGCCATATTGCCGCAGCTATCCGACACTGTAATATAATAAGTAGTTGTTACTAGAGGATTAACAACTGCGGACGCGGTTGAACTTGTGGCATTTGTCCAGTTATAAGTATAATTCCCAATAGCGACACCACCTGCTGCAGTTGCTGTTAAGGGCAGATTAACAAAGGGGCAAACCAATGTGGTATCATTATTCAGATTAATTGTTAAAGGAGGCGAATCAATGATTAGGAGTGTAATTGTTGCTGTATCATTACCACAAGGAGTGTTTGCATAAACAGTTAAAATAACAGTTTCAGTTCCTTCTATCAATCCGTCAGGCAGAGAGTTGATGCTGATGTATGCTGAATCCTGTCCAACAGCAAAATAAACACTGTCAGCAATCAACGAATAATCAGCTCCATTTGTTGCAGATCCGGAAAGTGTATACGCAAAGGTGTCGGCAACAGAAAGATTATTGATCCCTCTGTCGAATAAGATAGATGCAAAGCCACAACCTTCATAAATGGTTGTATCGTTTCCGTTAACGGCACCGCCAAAAGTTGTTGAGGAAGACATCAACACATTTCCTGTACTTGTAAAACTACCTTCCTCGATAAATACACCTGAATCCAGGATATCATCTCCTCCATCGGCTATCGCAAGTTTAATGTGATATGTTTGTCCGCACTGAACAGCAGCAACAGCAACTAAAGGAATCGTGAATCCATCGTACTGAACCGTCAAGCCATCCGGAGCCGTACCTGTTCCAAATCCATCTCCATTATCAAAATAATAGGCTGCATTGGTATTTAAGTTCAAATTAAACATTGTAACAGGCAGACTTGTTCCGGGGACAAGTGCGATATTCTGAGCACCACCACTGAACGGACCGGCAATACCGGGCCCGCTAATAAAAAAGCCAAATCCATCGTTGATACCACCGGGGGTGGTACTTACAAATTCCATGTATTCTTCCGAACCAAAAACATAATTAAAACGGATACTGTCTGAAGTGGCAACAAAGTCAAATTCAATAATTGTGGCGTCAAAACTCAATGTTGGCGCCATAATGATATTCAGGTCGGGATCTCCGGGGAGTGCATTCATTGTAGAAGCACCGGACATATTATTGGGACCGATTGCATTCGTCAGATCACCGCTGGTGAGAAGAATTCCGGAGGCAAAACCGATATTTGATGAAACACCGTTAAAGGTTCCTCTTGCAGCCGGACTTCCTACATAAGTGATACCCGTTGCAGAAATCCCACCACCCAAAAGTACGTTTTGAACCATCAATGCCGGTGTGAGTGCAGTGCTGGTTGTAAGTTGCGCCTTTGTATTGCCACAAAAAAAGCAAAGGGCTAGTACTGTAAAAAGGCTATTTCTTATCTGTATAAAATGAATCATTTTATTTATTACAATCTGAAAATCAAACAAATATATCAAAATAATTATCAAAAAAGTTCTATTTAACCAGCATTTTTATGCGTTCATCGGTTGTGAGAACCAAACGATGCAAAATGACTGATTTCATTCACATATTAAAGCAGACGTGTATTCGTATCAGATAGTTGCAGGGCAAAATCAGAATCTGCAACGAAAAAACTACTTTTTAATCATTTTTAAAAATGAGATTGATCAATTTCTTACGTGTTGAAATGCCAAAAAAGATGCTAAAACGAACATTTCAGACCAATTACCCGCTGAAAATCCTTTATCGCAGGGACAATCAGTATTTATAACCGGATAAACCGATTAGCTTTCACTCTGAATAATTCAGGCATAATTTTTATCAAAAAAAGCCCTGAATTAATTTGGTATCAATAATAATTGCAAATTTGTGGTTCAAAATTCAATCGCTGCACATTATCACATTCATACACTTCAAAAATTATACAAAATGACGAATCCAGACATTAATGTTTACATCGAAAAAAACAAAGACCGCTTTATAAACGAACTTTTTGAACTGCTGCGCATACCATCGGTAAGCGCTGATGCTTCTTATAAAAATGATGTTATAAAGACAGCGGAAGTGATTAAGAAAAATCTGATCGCTGCAGGAGCAGAAAAAGTAGAGATCTGTGAAACTGCAGGATACCCGATCGTATATGGAGAGAAAATCATTGATCCTAAATTGCCTACGGTTTTAGTATACGGACACTATGATGTACAGCCTGCCGACCCGATTGAATTATGGACTTCAGGACCATTTGAGCCCGTAATTAAAGATGGGAAAATTTACGCGCGCGGAGCATGTGATGATAAAGGTCAGATGTATATGCATGTAAAAGCATTTGAACTGATGATGCAAACCAATTCTCTTCCATGCAATGTAAAATTCATGATTGAGGGAGAAGAAGAAGTTGGCTCAACAAACCTTGGT